>CAMORL010000008.1 GCA_946623765.1 uncultured Clostridia bacterium | reverse complement strand
CGGACTCGGCGTTGCGGACGGACTCGGGGTTGCGCTCGGAATCGGCGTTGCGCTCGGCGTCGCCGTGGGTACGGCGGTCGGGAACGGAGCCGCGTCGTCCTCATAGGTGAAATCGAAGGTCGCATTCGATTCGATTGTTTTTCCGTTCTCATCGATGAGCGTCGCCCCGCGGTAGTAGAACTTCAGCACATCGACATAGGAATAGCCCTGATTGACCATCTGCCCCGCGCCGCGGTGCGAAAGCCCTGCGCGGTGTCCGCTCGAAACGCCCCAGACGAGCTTCCAGACGGTCTTTTCGGTATGCACGGCAAAGCAGACTGAACCGGTCGCGTCGGGCGCTGCTTTTGCTTTCACCTCAGCGGGCGTGCAGGAGATACCGACCTGCTTTTTTCTGCCTGCATCGTCGATGACCGTCAGCTTCCAGTCCCAGCGTTTCTGCGGTGCGAGCGCAGACGGATAGCGCGCGGTTCCGGACGGGTTGTTCGGATCGTATACGCCGACGAGCAAATCGACCGATACGATCTCCTTTGCCCCTGTGCGCTCAAGCAGAAACGCATACAGCGCTGCATCCATGGTTTTCGGCGCCGTGCCGTCGATCGTCAGCACCGTGTTCTTTTTCGAGCCCGCCAGATCGAACGGATCGTAGCCGAACCAGTATGCGCCGTCGTTTGCGGTTCCGCCCCAGCGGATGCGCGGCGTGATCGCCTGCCCGCCGTTCGCGGTGCTGTAATAGGTTTTCACGATCTTGCCGCTAAAGCACAGCGTCTGCTTCCACACGGCGTCCACTGCGGCGATCGTGTTTTTATCTCCCGCGACATAGCCGTAATAGAGCTGCGACGTCGTCGTATCGTACACGTCGAAATACTTGGATTTGCGCGCTTCGACCTCCGAAAGCGCAAAGCCCTTCGCGCAGATCGTCTCGACCTTCAGAACGTCCGGCTTCGAGCCGTCGGACATCTCTCCGCTGACCACGCCGTACAGATAGTTGTGCATATCGACGCAGTTCAGAAGCCGCAGCATGCCTTCGTCGTTATAGAAAACGAAATCGCCGTAATAGACGCGGGTCCCGTGCTTCGGGTTGTCATACGTGACCTTTGTGGCGGCGTCCGTTCCGATGCGGGAAAGCCGTGCGGACGAGGTCGTCGTTTTCAGCGTTCCGGCGGACGAATGAACAACCGTGATCTTCCCGTCCTTCATTGTCGCCGTGACGGTTCCGCCGCTTACGGTTTTGCCGTCGAGCGCGTATTTTCCGGAGAGCTTCAGCGTCACTGCGTCCGCGTCCCCCGTGGAGAGCCGCACGCGAACGACCGTTTCGGTTCCGTCCGCTTCCGCTGCCGCACGCACGGCAGGAAGCATCAGAAGGCAAAGCAGCAGGCAAAGCAGCCGTTTCATTTCATGCGTCCTCCTTTCGTTTCGCTTCGTCTCCGTTATACCACAGAACGACAAAAAAACAAACGCCCGAAAGCGTTTGTTGAAACAATATTTACAAGGATGACGAATCTTTGTTGCATTTCCGGAAAATCATGGAAGCGGCGCGTAAATCCGCATGATCGCCTCCGCCGCCTTGATGCCGTCCACCGCTGCGCTTACGATGCCGCCCGCATACCCCGCGCCTTCGCCGACCGGGAACAGTCCCTTGTGCGAGACGGATTCCATGCCGCTGTCACGCAGAATTCGCAGCGGTGAAGACGTGCGGCTTTCGACCGCCGTCAGAACCGCATCCTCCATGTCGTACCCTTTGAGCTGTCTGCCGAACGCCCGGATCCCGTCGCGAACGCCTGCGGAGACGAAATCCGGCAGGCAGTCCGATAGTCTCGTATAACGCACGCCGGGACGGTAGGTCGGCTCGACCGATTGCGAACGGCCGGATGCTTCGTCCCGCAGAAACGCGCCGACCGTGGACGCAGGCGCGGTTCCGTCTGCGCCGCCGAGCAGAAACGCGTCGCGCTCCAGCCGGTCCAGATATTCCAAACCGTCCAGCGGGTGCGTGCCGAAATCCTCCGGCGTGATCTGCACGACGACCGCCGCATTGGCGTTTCTTCCGTCGCGCGCAAAGTTGCTCATGCCGTTGACGACGACCTGTTCCGGTCCGCTCGCGCTCGCCACGACCTGCCCCCCGGGACACATACAGAACGTATAAACACCGCGCTCGCCGCTCTTTCCGGTGAGCCGGTACTCCGCCGCGCCGAGCCGCGGATGGTTTGCCGTCGGACCGTACTGACTCGTGTTGACGAGGCTTTGCGGATGCTCGGCGCGCACGCCGATCGCAAACGCCTTCGGCGCCATAGCGACGCCCTTTTCAAACAGCATCCTTGCGGTGTCCCTTGCGCCGTGTCCCGTCGCAAGCAGCAGCGCCGCACACGGCTCCCACGTTTCGCGGTCCTTCTCCCGCACGAGCACGGCGGCGACTCTGCCGTCATGCACACGAAGATCCGCGAGCTTTGCGGAAAAGCGCACCTCGCCGCCCGCCGCTTCGATCCGCTGTCTCAGATTCCCGACGACCGTTCTCAGCCGGTCGGTACCGATATGCGGCTTTGCAAGATAAGCGATCTCGTCCGGCGCCCCGCAAGCGATCATTTCCTTCAGAACGACGTCGATATGCGGATCACGGATACGGGTGGTCAGCTTGCCGTCGGAAAACGTGCCTGCGCCGCCCTCGCCGAACGCCACATTGCTTTCCGGGTCGGGGTTTGGAATTCTGCCGGACCAGTACGTTTCCACGTCCCTCACGCGTTCCGCGATCGGACGTCCGCGCTCGATCACCAGCGGACGGTAGCCGTTCTCGGCAAGCGTCAGCGCAGCGAACAGCCCTGCGGGACCGAGCCCCGTGACGACAATTCTGCCCTCCGGCGTCTGCGTGCCGAACGGGAACGGCTCCGGATCAGGTTCTTCGACGGACTCCGCCTTCCATTTCGGATCCCGGAGGATCCTTTTTGCGGCGGCGTCGGTGAGCGTCAGCTCTGCATGGATGCAAAGAAAGATGTCCTGCTTTTTTCGCGCGTCGAGCGATTGCCGCACGATCCGCATGCGGACGAGCGCGTCGCGCGGGATGTTCAGCTTCTTACAGCACGAAGCGGCGAACGATTCGTCCGTCGCATCGAGCTCTCTTCTTAAATTTTGCAGATAGACCGTTTTCATGCGTCGTTATCCGCCTGCGGAATCGTTGTTCTCTGTCGGCGTCAGAACGACCCTGACGGTGTCCGACGACAAACGGATGTCGTAGAGATCCGGCGTTCCCAGGAACGTGAGCTGAACCGGATACAGTTCCGTTTCCTCGTTCCAGTCGCTCAGATTGACCTGGAGCTTGATCCAATCCGCGTTGAATTTCTCCATCGCCTTGACCGAACCCGTGACGCTTACCGTCATAAACTCCGGCTCGTCGCCGCTCATCTGCAGTCCATAGCCGATTCCGGAATAATTGATTTTTATACTGTAGTCCGCAGCTTCCGCGATCCTTTCGGCAACGCTCACAAGCATGACCATCTCGGAATTCTGCGAAGCATCGAGGGTCACGCCGTCCGGTATCGAAAGGTTCACCGTCATTCTCTCCTCGCCGACCTCGTCGTTCGGGAAGATCGTATCGGTTTCGATCCGGTCGATTTTCTCAAGCACGGACGGGCTGCCGAAGATGCGGACCGTCTGCTGCGAGGGGATGCAGGTATAGGTGAAATACCGGTCGAACGCTTCGGTGGTTTCGACCCGCGGAACGATCGGCACGTCCTTATATGCCCGGATCGTGACCTGAACGCTTGCCGTGACACTTTCGCCGCTGCTCGTCACAATGTCGCTCAGCACATTGTTCGACGCATCCCAGAACACGACCGGCAGTACGAGATTGTAAAAACCGTCGATCATATCCCTGTCGTCCGACCGGAACGTTAAAAGGTCGATGTTGACCGTACCGTATGCGATCCGGTCGAGCTTGGATTTCTGTCCGCGCACCGTAACCGTCAGATTCTCCGGCGGATAAAACATGAATCCGTCCGGAAGCTGGTTCTGTGTCTCAACTTCGACCCGGATTCCGCTGCGTGAGGAGACACGCGCAATCGTCAGATCGACCGAGCTTAACGACATGCCCTGCACCGTGCCGTACCCGGACGCAACCCTCGCCATCACCGCGCGGGTGATCGTCTTGGTGTCCTCGTCCGGATCGAGCGAAATCTCGCGGTCCGAAAGGTCGACCGTGCACGTCACGCGAGAGGCGTCGAGGTCGCTGTGCTTGCTGACTTCGCATTCGACGTCCACGTCGGTCGTCATCTTTTCGCCCGGCACAAGCATCAGCCCGCGCGCATTCAGCGAATCTTCACCCGTGAACGTGATCTCCACGTCACGAACCCGTTTGACATAGGTGGGGTTTTCGATGCCGAGTACATAACCCCAGAGCAAAACCGCAAACAGCAGCGCCGTAACCTTCAGCGGAATGTTCTTGGTAAACAGATTCTTCAGAAACTGTCCGAATGCGGAGAAAAACTTTTGCCGTTTTGTCATCTTACTCCTCCGCCTCCTTCTTTTTCCGGTTCCACGGGAACAGAACCAGCCCGTCGTTCTGCACCAGCAGACTTTCGAGTATATTGTTCAGCGCTTTCTCGTCCAGATAACGGATCAGCTTTCCCTCTCTTGCAATCGAGATCGATCCGGTCTCCTCGGATACGACGATGACGACGCAGTCCGACGAAGAGGATACGCCGAGCGCGGCGCGGTGCCGCGTCCCGAGTTCACGCGCGACCTTGGTGTCGTCCGACAGCGGCAGAAGACAGCTTGCGGCGATCACGGTCGTACCGCGGATCACAACCGCGCCGTCGTGCAGCGGTGTGTTCGGCTCAAAGATGTTCTCAATCAGAGCGCCGGAAAGCTGCGCGTTCAGCGAAACGCCGGACGCCGCGATGTCGCCGAGACCCGAACGCCGTTCGAATACCAGCAGCGCGCCGACGCGGCGTTTGGACAGGCGCAGGATCGAGCGTTTCAGATCCTGCACGATCCGGCGGGATTCGGATTCGTCGATCACGGTACCGAGTTTCGTCAGCCGGTGCGAGCCGATACGCTCCAGCACGCGGCGTATTTCGGGGGTAAACAGAATGAACAGAATGATGAAAATCGAACCGGACTGCAGAATGCTGTTCAGCACCCAGTAGATCGTCAGCAGCCCGAACAGCCGCGCCAGTACGGAAGCAAGGAACAGAAGACCGATGCCCTTCATGACCTGATAGGCGCGGGTCTCCTTGGTCCACTCCAGCAGCTTATACAGAAAGATGGCTATGATGAGCACATCGAAAATGAAACTTGCCAGTCTGCTCGGCTGTCTGAATGCATTGAATATCGCTTGGAATAAATCGATCAAACTCAATCCACGATCGCCTCCTTTTTATGCTGCCCGCTGTTTTGCCGGGAATCGCATCGGCATCTATATTATAACATCAATGCGTCCGAATTGTCACGTAATTATTACAAATTTCTGCTAATTTGCTCCGCACGGCTCATCAAATACCGGTAAACGCCCGCGGTCAGAACAAGCAGTATTCCGGAAGCGGCAATCTGCACCCAGTCCGAACGGATCAGCAGCATCGGAAGTCCGGTCAGCAGAATCAGCGCAAAGCAGACCAGCATCATGACGAGCACCGCCCCGCTTTGCTTCACAACTTCGGTGTCGGATTTCCACGACAGACGCGGCATTTTTACGTTCACGTAAAGCCCCGCGACCGTGCTGAACAGCAGCGCCGACACCGGCAGCGCAAAGATCCCGACAATCGACAGCGGGCTTAAGAGTTTGCGGTAAAAAATCGTAAGCATCGCAATCGCGAAGAGCAGCGACGGACCGACCAGCAGCAGGTTCATCAGAATCTTCGCATTCAGCCACTTCCTCGCGGAAACCGGCAGCGTCTTTGCGATCCACAGTTCCTTTCCCTCCATGGAGATCGCGCAGCTCGTCGTGGGCGACAGCGTCGCGCAGAACAGCAGACTTGCCGTAATCACGACGGCGGCATGCTCGCGAAACGGCGTTTCCGCGATCAGCTTCATGAGCCTTCCGGAGAACGCCGCGCCGGCGACGCCGAGCACCGCGATGAGAATCGAACCGATGATCGTATTGACCACCCACGCCGTGCTGTTGAAAAAGCGCTTCCGTTCAATCAGGAACATGGCTCTGCCCGCCCCGCTTCTTTTCAGCGCGCCCAAACGATAGTTCTTAACATGATAGCCTGCCGTCAGCCGGTCGTGCAGCGGCAGAAACGTCCGGTTCAGCACCCACACGAAAAGAGCGCATAATCCGACGGAACCGAGCATGAACAGCAGCGCTTTCGAAGGCTCCCCCGTCACGCCCTTTGCAAACCACAGCACCGGGGGATAGATCCTCGCCGTCCGCATCGCGGCTTCGTCCGGCGCGGAAACAAAGCGGCTTGTTATCCTCGGCAGCAGATAGGAAAAAGCAATAAAGCCCGTGAGAAAAATCATTTTGATTGCCGAGGTGACGCCTTTTCTGTACTTGCTCCGCGCAAACACCGCAGACAGCAGCAAGTCAGCGCCGCTGCCGATCACGATCGGTGCGACCGGAAGCAGCACCGTCATCGCCGCAAACAACGGATAAAACCACCATGCCGGCTTCAGAAGCACCGCATAAACGACGCCGCACGGCAGAAGATACGCCGCCGCATAGATCGCTTCCACCAGATACAGTGCTGAAAACCGGGCAAGCACGATGGTAGAGGTACGGATCGGCATCCCCATCAGCGTGTCGAAATCCGCAAAGCCCGAGAGTGTCGAACTGCCCTGGGCAAACGCCATTGCGAGCGCAAACAGGCTCGCCATCGCCGCGATCATCATGAACGGAACCGCCGGATCGACTCCCGCCGCCATCGTCTGCGCAGACAGAACGCCGGACATGCCGCCGTACATGACGACTATAAGCACGATTGCCGCGACGCCCATGATCGCCTGACGGCGCTCCCTCGCGTCCTTCGAGTGCCGGATCACCGAAATCCGGAAAATGCTGTTCAGATACAGCTTGATCAGAACCCGAAGCGCGCTCATGCGTCCGTCAACTCCAGAAACAGATCTTCAAGCGAGTGGTCGCCGCGCACCTCGTCCATCGGACCGGAGGCGACCAGTCTGCCGTTTTTGATGATCGCGATCTTGTTGCAGAGCTTCTCCGCGACCTCCAGCACGTGTGTGCTGAAGAAGATTGCGCTGCCCGTTTCGCACAGCTCCCGCATGATGCCTTTCAGCGTATGCGCCGCTTTCGGATCGAGCCCGACAAACGGCTCGTCGAGCATCAGCAGTTTCGGCTTCTGAATGAGCGCGCCGATCAGCGCGAGCTTCTGACACATGCCGTGCGAGTATGAGCCGACCAGATCGCCGAGTTTCGATTCGATCTCAAAGAGCGCGGCGTATTTTCGGATGCGTTCCCTTCGCGTCGTCTCGTCGATGCCGTAGATGTCGCAGAGGAAATTCAAATATCCCGTCCCCGTGAGAAACGTATAGAGGTCCGGATTGTCCGGAATATAGCGCATGATGCGCTTTGCCGCCATCGGATCCTTTTGAATGTCGATGCCGTCGACCCGGATCTCGCCTTCCTCGAACGGCAGAATGCCCGAAATGCACTTCAGCGTCGTCGTCTTGCCCGCGCCGTTGTGTCCGATGAAGCCGTAGATGTCGCCCGCCTCGACCGTAAGCGTCAGCCCGTCGACCGCGCGCGGTCCGTTTCCGTAGGATTTCACAAGGTTTTGAATGGTAAGCATCGTTTCTTCTCCTTTTGCGAAAGTATGCCCTTTCACACCGTTATTGTAAACGGTTTTCCGGGATTCCGAAACCGGAACCGTGCGAAGATACGGCTTCCGCTTTCCGTTAACCTGCGGGAATACGGGCGCTTATTCCTCTTCCTTTTCGCGATACAGCACGAGTTTTCTTCCGATGCACTGGATGACCTCGGCGTTTGTCGCCTCTGCAAGCTGCTGTGCCGCTTCCTTGGCGGAGAGCTCGCTCGTTTCGAGCACGGACAGCTTGATGAGCTCGCGCTTTTTCAAAGCTGCGTCGACCGCTTCCACGAGCGGTTCCGTGATGTTTTCCTTGCCGATCTGAAAGATCGCGGTCAGCGTGTTTGCCTGTTTGCGCAGTTCTGCGCGTTCTTTGCCTGTCATAGTATGTTCCTTTCTCAGTCCGTAAAGTCAAATTCCCATTCACCGAGGCGGATCGTATCGCCGTCCTTCGCGCCCATTTCGCGAAGCGCGGAGATGATGCCCGTCTTGATCAGCAGCTGCTGGAAACGGCGCATCGAAACGTCGTCCTCCGGATCGGTCGTGTCGAGGATGCGCTCCACGTCGCCGCCTTCCACCACGTAAACGCCCGCGTCGTCGCGATGAACCGTAAAGCCCTTTTCATACTGCGCGCCGGTCAGCAGTTCGGTCTCGTCATAGACCCGCACCGGCGGGAGCGCGTCAAGCATCTTCACAACACAGTCAAGCATCGGTCCGAAGCCCTCGGTCGTCGCGGCAGACACCGCAAACACCGGAATGCCCTGCGGCTCGAGCGTCTCTCTGATCCGTTCGTAGTTTTCCGCCGCACCAGGAATGTCCATCTTGTTGCACGCGACGACCTGCGGCAAAGCCGCGAGCGCATCGGAGAACTTGCCGAGCTCCGCATTGATCTTCTCATAGTCGTCCAGCGGATCGCGCAGTTCGCTTCCGGACGCATCGAGCACGTGCACAAGGATGCGCGTGCGCTCGATGTGCCTTAAAAAATCGTGTCCGAGTCCCGCGCCTTCCGCCGCGCCCTCGATGAGTCCCGGAATATCCGCCATCACGAACGATCGGTCGTAACGCGTCGCCACACCGAGATTCGGCGTCAGCGTCGTGAAATGGTATGCCGCGATCTTCGGCTTTGCGCTCGTCAGCACGGAAAGGATCGTGGACTTGCCGACCGACGGAAGCCCGATGATACCGACGTCCGCGATCGTCTTGAGTTCAAGCTCGACCGTGCGTTCCTCGGTTTTGACCCCGTTCTGCGCAAAGCGCGGCGCCTGTTTGGTCGCCGTCGCAAAGCGCGCGTTGCCCTTGCCGCCTCTTCCGCCGTAGAGCACGACGCGGGTCTTGCCCGGTTCGCTCATGTCTGCGACGATGCTGCCGGTCTCGACGTCGCGCACGATCGTACCGACCGGCACGCGAATGATCAGGTCCTCGCCGTTTTTGCCCGCCATCAGTTCCGCTCTTCCCTGCTCGCCGTCTTCGGCGCGGAAGTGCCGATAGCGCTTGAAATCGAGCAGTGTGGACGCCTGCGGATCCGCGACGAATACGATGTTGCCGCCCCTGCCGCCGTCACCGCCGGAAGGTCCGCCCTTCATCACGTATTTTTCACGATGGAACGCGGCGCATCCGTCGCCGCCGTTGCCCGCCTTGATATGAATGGTCGCTTTATCAATGAACTGCATGTTCGCAAATCTCCTTTAAGGGGCAGGCGGGACATTTCGGGCGCTGCGCCGCGCAGACCTGTCTGCCGTGATAGATGAGCCAGTGATGCGCGTCGCCCCAGTCCTGTTCGGGAATATGCGCCATCAGCTGCTGTTCGGTTTTCTCTACGTCCTTCGCCTCGGCCAGTCCGATGCGGTTTGCGACGCGGAACACGTGCGTGTCGACCGCGATCGCCGGAACCTTGAACGCGTTGGACAGTACGACGTTCGCGGTCTTTCTTCCGACACCCGGAAGCGAGGTCAGTTCCTCGCGCGTTTCGGGTACTTTACCGCCGTACTTTTCAAGCAGGATCCTGCTCATTTCAAGAATGTGCATGCCCTTCATGCGGTAGAATCCGCAGCTTTTGATGTACGGCTCGAGGGTTTCAAAATCCAATGCCGCAAACGCTTCCGGCGTATTGTACTTCGGGAACAGCACGTCGGTGCACTTGTTCACCTGCTTGTCCGTGCACTGCGCGGAAAGCATGGTCGCCACCAGCAGCTCGAACGGCGAGGAAAAGTGGAGCGCAGGCTTCGCGTCCGGATAGGTTTTCTTCAGAATGTCAAGGGCTTCGGCGCGTTTTGCTTCACTTAACACGGGACGCCTCCAATGCGTAGGTCGCGGCGATCGCGCCGTCCGCACAGGCGGTCACGACCTGACGGAGCGGTGTGTTGCGGACATCGCCCGCCGCAAACACGCCCTTCACGCTCGTTTCCATATGCTCGTCCGTGATGACGCTGCCGTTTTTCGCAAGCGCAACCTCCCCGGCAAACAGTTCGGTTCTCGGCACCACGCCGACCGCCACGAACGCGCCGTCGGTTTCCAGATCGAAAACCTCGTCCGTCACACGGTTTCTCAAGCGGATCGCGGAGAGCTTCTTTTCCCCGAGAAACGCTTCCGGCACGCAGTTCCAGAAAAACTCGATGTTCTCTGTTTTCAGCGCGGCGTCCGCAAGGATCGCGCTTGCGCGGAGCGCGTCGCGCCGGTGCACGACATTGACCTTTTTGCAGAGCTTGGCAAGATAGAGCGCGTCGGAGATCGCCGTGTCGCCGCCGCCGATGACGGTTGCCGTACGGTTCTTATAGAACGCGCCGTCGCACGTCGCGCAATAGGAAACGCCGTGTCCGGTCAGTTCCTTTTCGCCGGGGACATCCAGCGTTTTCGGAGAAGCGCCGGTCGCAAGAATCACGGTCTTCGCCTCGATGCGTTCGCCGTTGAACAGAAAGTGTTTCGGGTCCTCGTTCAGCACAAGCTCCGAAACCGCGCCGTATTCGATTTTCAGCCCGAACGCAGTCGCATGTTCCTCGAACCGCGCCGCAAGCGCATAGCCGTCCGGTCCGTCCGAGATGCCCGGATAATTGTCGATCCGGTGCGTTTTCACAATCTGCCCGCCCGCAAACATTTCCTCGAAGAGACATACGTTTCCGCCTCCGCGCACTGCGTACAGACCTGCCGCAAGTCCCGCCGGTCCTCCGCCGATAATTGCCGTATCCAACATAACAGATTCCTCGTTTCCGTATAATTTCACAGATACAGTATACTTGGTATTGCCCGTCCGGTCAAGCGGAACCGCGCGACATTTTTCGGCGCGCCGCTAAGTTCGGGCAAAGAAAAAGGGACTCCGTAAAGTCCCGATGGAAACCGGATATCGAAAACGGAAAACGAGGCAGATCCGGTGCGTTTTCTTCATTTTGCCGGATTCATTTTGCAGGCTTCTGCCGATAGGATTTCCCGTATTCGATCGGCGCGGCGCTTTCCAGAAGCTCCGTCACCGTCACCAGATCGTACCCCTGCTCCTGCAGCCACGGGATCAGCTCGTCGATCGCTTCGAGCGTCGCAGAAATCCGATCGTGGAACAGGATGATCGAGCCGTTTTTGACTTCCTTTTTGACAATCTTCACGATCTTTGTCTTGTTGCGGTTGCTCCAGTCGCGCGTGTCGATCGACCACAGGATGCACGCGAGCTCCGCGTTCTTCACCGCTTTCAGCACCGCGCTGTTCTTGTTGCCGTACGGCGGACGCATCAGCCGCGGAACGTAGGTTTCGCCGAGAAGTTCGACGAGGCGTTTCTTCATCTCCGCAAGGTTCTGCTCGTTCTTTTTCTGCGAGAGCTTCTTCATGTCGGTATGCTTGAGCCCGTGGATGCCGATCTCGCAGCCCTGCCTGAACATGCGTTTCAAAACCTCGTCCGCGCCTTTTTGATTCATGTTCTGACCGAGCACGAAGAACGTCCCCGGCACGTCGTACTTTTCCAGCACATCGAGGAATTTCGCGGTATAGGTCATGTTCGGTCCGTCGTCAAACGTCAGGGCAACCATCCTGCGGTCCGGATCCGGCGTCGGTTCGGGCGTCGGCGTGGGTTCCGGTGTCGGTTCCGGCGTGGGCTCCGGCGTGGGCGTAGGGGTAGGCGTCGGCGTAGGTGCGGGCGTAGGCGTCGGCTCGGGCGTAGGTTCCTCTGTCGGTGTGAGCGTGACGATCTCAATCTCCGAAACCGTATGTCTTTCCGGTTCCTGCACAGACGGAATCGTTCCTGCAATCTTTCCGGTGCAGGAAACGGTCACGGCGCATATCAGAAGCAAAATCAGCAATCGTTTCATCATGAGAAAGTATACTGCTTTTTTCGCGATTTTACAACAGAAATCGCAAAGGAACCGACAAAAAAGAAGCCGGCGGATAACCGGCTTCCGGGATGTGTTCAGAGGTTCTTTCGAGCGTCAGTTGTTCTTTCCGGAACGCTTTTTGGTCGAAATCACCGAGAAGATCTGCAGAAGAACGCTTGCAAAGAAACCGACGAGCGGCAGCGGCAGCAGCAGATATCCCGGCACGAGCAGCAGAGCTTCCGTCTGGTCGTACGGCAGGGTATCGGTTTCAAACAGCAGAACTACGGCAAGATAGATGATCGCGGTCACGACGGCGATGACGCCGGTGACGGTCAGCAATGCCTTCTTTTTCTTCATATCCGTTTCCTCCGATCAGTCCACGATGATGAGCGCGTCGCCGGTCACGCGGGAGTTGTGACCGAACAGTTTCTCGTTCCAGTACATGCCGGACGATCCGCCGCCGTCGAAGTTGTAAGCTGCCTTCATGCCGAGCTTTGCGCACAGCTCGGACAGTTCAGACAGGCTGAGTCCCGGCGATTTCCCGCTGCCGAGCGACCTTCCGTTGATATCCTTGACGCCGCGCGTGCCGAGCACGCCGATAAACGCATAGTGTCCGGGCTCATAGTAGCCGAACGCCGTACGCGGGTTCTGCGGGTCGAGCGTGGAGTTGAACTTCGTCTTTGCGTTGCCGTCCGCATCGAGCAGCGAAGGTCCGAAGTAGAAGGAATGGTACGGATAGCTCGCGAGGATCTCGTTGTTGTCGATGTTGTCCTTGCGGCAGTCGAAGCAGCGCACCGTGCCGTCCTGATAGATGACGCAGAGATCCGCGTGCCTGCAGCCGTGGTTCTTGATCATCATGCCGTTGCGCAGGATCAGACCTTCGTCCTTTGCGTTGTTGGAGAAGTAGTCGGAATTGACGGCGATCAGCGCGTTGCCGCTGCGTGCAAATTCGACCAAATCCTTCGCCTTTGCCTGATCCGCTTCATAGATCGCAGTCAGCTTGTCGATGCTGCGCAGATACAGATCGGCGATCTGATATTCGAGCTTGCCCTTCTGATAATGATAGAGCTCGATCGCGACTTCCCTGCCCGCATAGGTATAGATCAGCGTGCGGACGGTTCCGTCCTCGAGGGTTTCGCTCGTATTCGGTTCCGAAACGACCGGATCGCCGTCCGAGAACTTTTCTTTGTATTTATCGCCCAAAAGACCTGCGATCGGCGTCGGTTCCGGCGTCGGCTCTTCGGTGGGCTCCGGCGTCGGCGTTTCCGGCGCGGGCGTTTCATTCGGCGCAAGCGTCGGCGCGTCCGTCGGAACGGGCGTTTCCGGCACCGGTGTTTCCGCGGGTTCCGCCGTCGGCTGCTGCGTGGGAACCAGTGTTGCCAGCGCTACCGGCTGCTGTTCCTGCTGCTCGTACTTGAAAGGCCACCAGCCGAATGCGCGCGCGTTGACGGTCATCGCAAACGCGCCTGCAAGGATGATGTCAATGACGATGACCGCGACAAGCGCCGACGGTTTGAGTCTGGTCTTCCGGAATCCGCCGCCTGCCAGAACGAGCAGATAAAAGAGACCCGTCAGCAGAAGCAGCACCGGAAGAATGAGGTGCAGATACTTCGTCAGAAAGAACTCCGAATGCACCACGAAGTGCATATTCGAATTGAAGTGGTCCAGGATGTAAAAGACCGTGTAGTTTGCGGACAGAATGGCCGTCAGGTTTGCAAAAACCGCCGCGATCACGCGAAGGACGGACATGCCGCGTTGTTCATTGTTACGCATACATACTCCCTGTCGGTTGTGATATCGTTCGAAACCGACTCGTTTTGTCATTCTTTGCACTATATCACACACGAAACGATTTTTCAAGTCCCGTGCGCAATTCGTTCTTCAGATCAGGAACAGCACCCAGCGCAGAAGGAATCTCTTTACCGGCGCGTTTGCATACACCGATTGCTGCGCCGCCTTCACCCGCCGCAAAAGCTCTTTGTGCTCCTCGCGCATCCGGTGGTTCGAATACGCCGCTTCGAGCGTCCAGCGCGGCGCGTCCGGATCCGGCGGGACGCCGAACCGCTGCAGCATAGACAAATACCGCGACATCTCCGGAATCGCCCGCTTCACGTTTTTCTGTCTGAAGCGGCTTTCGCGGATCCGCCGCAAAACGGTTCCCGTTCCGACCCAGAACAGCGGAACAAGCGGAATCAGAATCCACCAGAGCCGGATGCTCCTTTTGCCTCCCGCCTGCGTTTCCCCTTCCTCCGCGTCGGTCACGTTCGTTTCCTCCTGTCCGGCGTCGTCGGGCTGCGGCTCCGGCGTTGCGGGAACCGGCGACGGCGTGACGATATGCGCCGTCGGAGCGGGCGTAGCGGGCGCCTGTGTCGGAAGCACCGTCGGCTTCGGCGTGCTTTGGACCGGATGCTCGTCGCTGTCGGGGATCGTATCGCCGCCGTCTTCGCCGAACTGCGGCGTGCTCTCGATCGGGACCCAGCCGAGCGCGGGAACGTACAGTTCGGTCCACGCGTGCTTGTTGTCCTTTGTGACCGGCTTCTCCGTGTACGTCTCGGCGGCGCTCACCTTGACATAGTATCCCTCGGTATACCGCGCGGGATACCCGAGCGCCTGCAAAAGTGCGGTCGTTGCGCTTGCAAAGTGGACGCAGTAGCCTTCGTGACTCTCTTTCAGAAAATACAGAACAAAATCTCTGTTCCGTGGAATCCGTCCCGGTGCAAGCACGTACGTGCCGGATTCGCGGACAAACGCCGCGACCTTCTTGGCCGTTGCGATCGGATCACCGGAAGGACCGATCCCCGCATCCGACAGGATTTGCAGAAGCGCATCCCGCTCCTCGCCGTCCGGCATGCGGTATTCGTTCAGCGCATACTCCGTATAATACCGGTTTTCCGCTTCGTTTGCCGTTCCGTCGGCGTCGGTGCCGTAATCCGCCTTGAACAGCCAGGTGTAGGTCTTGTCCTTCCCCGCGCGGATTCCGGCTTCTTCGATTTCCGGCATTTCATCCTCCGGTCTGCTCCACGCATACGGAACCGCCATCACGTCCGAACGGAATTCGATGATCCGGACGCTTGCGTTCGGTCCGGATTTCTGCCGGCTGCTCAGCGCTTCCAGAGAGTTCCACTCCCCGCGGTACTGTGCCGTCTGTTCCCATTCGTTGTCGCTGTACCGTCCGTAGGAATACGTGCGGAAGTAATAGATCCCGGCGGTCGAAACGTCGGCCGCAAACACCTGCGTGTCGCTGGTGTCGTGCTCTTCCTCCCGATTGAGATCGATGACCTTCGGCGTCTTGTCCGTACGCATCGATTGGATGCGCTCGTTCACGCTGTCCCACAGCTCCTGCAGCGATTCCGTCAGTTCCTGTAAAAATGCGTCCCGCTTCTCGTTCGGAATCCGCGGGTAATGATCCTTTGTCGTCGTCCAGATCGTAAACGCAAGCATCAGAAGAAGCGGTATGATCAGCGCGGAAAACAGGCTCTTCTCGCGCGATTCCCCTTTTCTGAGTCCGTTTCCGAGCAGCACGCATCCGATATAGACCGTCAAAAGCACGACCGTCCACGTCTTCGGCGGCGTCGACGGATCGAGCATGCTGAACAGGAACATCGGCAGCGGAATCATCAGCGCGAGCATCACCGTCTTGCCTTTCGTCAGCGCGCCGGTCATCAGCAATCCGTTTGCCGCCGCAAGCAGCATCATCAGCAGCGTCGTTTCAACCGGCGTGTCCTTTGCCGCGGCGAGCTGCTGCTGCGTAATACCGAGCGCTTCCAGCACTTCCTCGCGGTTTGTCAGCGACGAACCGTTCAGAATCTTTGCGGCGACCGATTTCAGCGCGTCGACTCGAAAGATCAGGAACACAAGGATCATGACCATGATCGAAAGAAAGAGCGTGCCGAAAACGAGCCCGTACTTTTTCGCGTCCATCCAGAACGCGAGAAGAATCGCCTCACAGAGGCAGAACAGGATCATCGCCGTCAGCGAAAACTTCAGCCCGACGGCGGTCGGAAACACGCACGCCGCGGCAAGCATGCCGCAGAAGAGCGGAAACGCGTCCGAGAGTCCGGAAAAAAGCGTGTCTTTGTATTTCACGGACACACCTCCTTCCCGGGACGGATGTGATACACGAGCGTATCGCTTCCGGGAACGACGGGCTGCGCCTTCTCCGCCTTGTTCGGTTCGGAGAGGAACGATTTCAAAAACCGGTCGAAATCGCCTTCGCCGTCAATGATCGCGGTTTTCAGCCCGTAGCGGAGCATGAACGGGATCTTGTTCTGATTCAGGACGTCCGCAAGGCAGCGAAGCTGCTCCAAAACGTTCTCCTGCACGGCATAGTCTTCGTACAGATCCATGCACAGCACGATGTTCTTCCGCGCCTGCTCCTGCGGTTCCCGCACGATCGGGGAATCCATCTTTTCGGTCAGCTTCCAGTGAATGAGATTGACTGCGTCGCCCTCGCGGTACGGACGGAGTTCGTGCTCCTCGGAAAAGCCGATCGGCTTGGGCTTCAGGATCCTATCGGACGTTTCCGTCAGCTCCGGCATCGGATCGGGTTCTTCGGAATTCGGCAGCACCGTGAGCGCAACCGCGCCGCTGCGCCTGATCGGAATCGCGATCAGACCGAGATAATCGCAGGCGCGGGCGTAGCGGATGCGATAGGAAACGGTTCCGAGCCGTTCGGTGTCTGCGGCAAAGGTTTCCTCGTGCCTGCGCGCGCCGTACACCCGCAGTTTTTTCCGCGTCGGTTTCCGGTCCAGAAACAGATTCCGGTACTCGATCCCGATTTTCCATACGTCCGGCGGAAGAAAGAACTCCGATTCCGCGCGAAGACGCACGTTGGACGCACGACCGCGCTGCACGTTCGTCCCGCCCAAAAGCTGCACGCGCGACGTCAGGATCGCAGGCAGGCTCAGAAGCAGAGAAATCACGGGCAGCGCAAGAACAAATACCAGTATATAAAAGGAAATATACGGCTCGTAGAAAATATAGAGGGCGATCGCCGCGAGCAGCAGCGCGCCGTATGTCAGTCTTCTGGAGGTCATCCGCGCACGGAAGGCGGCGCGATATGCGACATCACGTCGGAAAGCACGGCTTCCGCAGTCTGTCCGGACGCCTTCGCTTCGGCGGTGAGAATCAGACGGTGTGTGATCGTCGCAGGATAGATCAGCTTGATGTCGTTCGGGATCACGTAGTCGCGTCCCTGCACCCATGCTGCCGCTTTCGCCATCGAAACGACGGCGAGCGTGGCGCGCGGACTTGCGCCCTGCAGCAGCGACGCGTGCGTGCGCGTCGCGTTGGAAAGACGGATCGCGTAGTCCATGATCTTCTTGTCCACAAAGGTATTGTCAACCGCCTGCCGAATCCCGTTCAGTCCCCTGCGGTCCGCGATGCAGCGAACGCCGTCGAGCGGATTGCCCTTCTGCTTGCGGTTCAGAAGCTCCAGTTCGTCGTCCGGACGCGGATAGCCGAGCGACAGACGAACCATGAAGCGGTCAAGCTGTGAATCCGGCAGAAGCTGCGTGCCGCTTGCGCCGACCGGGTTCTGCGTCGCGATGACCACGAACGGATCGGGAACCGGATGCGTAACGCCGTCGACCGTGACGTTGCCCTCCTCCATCGCCTCCAAAAGCGCGGACTGCGTACGGCTCGTCGCGCGGTTCAATTCATCCGCAAGGAACAGATTGCAGAGAATCGCGCCGGGCTTATAGATCATCTCGCCCTTTTCGCGGTCATAGAGAGAAAAGCCGACGATATCGCTCGGCAGAACATCCGGCGTGAACTGCACGCGGTGATATTCGAGCCCGAGCGCTTTCGAAAACGCAAGCGCCATCGTGGTCTTGCCGACGCCGGGAATGTCCTCCAAAAGGATGTGCCCGCGCGCAAGAATCGCGAGCAGCGCCATGATGAGAACATTGTCCTTTCCGACAACGGCTTTTTTCAATTCTTCAATGATGGATTTCGGATCGTTCATCGGTCCCTCCCGCATACGGTAAACTTCTCATTTTATGGGTGCATTATACCATAGATTTGCGACAAATTTGTATCTAAACTGTAATATTATTCCGTTTTTTGACTCTTTTTAACAGAAAAAGCGGCGACCTTTCGATCGCCGCCGTCGTTTTCCGTTGTTACCAGAGCTTGATGCCGTCATGGTGCGGCAGTTCCTTGATGTGCCAGATCTCGTCCGCGTACTGACGGATCGTGCGGTCGGAGGAGAATTTGCCCGCGCTCGCCGTGTTGACGATGCACTTTCTCGTGAACGCGCGGATGTCCTTGTAATCGTTCAGCGCGTCCATCTTGCGGTCGATGTACGGCAAAAGCTCCTGCAGTACGAAGTAGTAGTCCGGCTTCTGCCAGCCGTTGCCGAACAGCAGCGAGCGGTGCAGATCGGCGAAGACGCCCGTGTCGTTGTCATAGAATGTGCCGTCGATCAGCGTGTCGACCACGCGGCGCACACGCGGCTCGTAGTCGTAGATCGCCTTCGGATTGTAGTGCGGACGCAGTGCGTTGAGATCGTCGACGCTGTAACCGAACACGTAGTTGTTCTCCTCGCCCGCCTCCTGCACGATCTCGACGTTCGCGCCGTCGAACGTGCCGAGCGTGACTGCGCCGTTCAGCATCAGCTTCATATTGCCCGTGCCGCTTGCCTCGGTCCCCGCGGGAGAAATCTGCTCAGAGATATCCGCCGCCGGGATGATATGCTCGGCGTAGGAGCAGTTGTAGTTGTGAACGAACACAACGCGCATCAGATCCCTGACGTCCGGATCGTTGTTGATCCTCTTTGCGATCTCGTTGATGAATTTGATGATCGCCTTTGCGCGAAGATACCCGGGCGCGGCCTTTGCGCCGAAGATGAACGCCGTCGGCGTGAAGTTCTTGATGCGTCCGTCCTTGATGCCGAAGTAGATGTCGAGGATCGCAAACGCGTTCAGAATCTGCCGCTTATACTCGTGCATGCGCTTGACCTGCACGTCGAAGCAGAAGTGTTCGGGCAGATCGACGCCCTCGCGCTCCAGAATGATCTTGCGCAGCTGCCGTTTCTTTTCACGCTTTACCGCAATGAATTCGTCGACGTCCCGGTCGCTCATGAACGCTTTCAGCCCTTTCAGCTGTTCGAGATCGGTGATCCAGCCGCCGCCGATGCGCTCGGTGATATACTTCGAAAGCTCGGGATTGCACAGTCCCAGCCAGCGGCGCTGCGTAATGCCGTTCGTCTTGTTCTGGAAGCGTTCCGGATAGACGCGGTACCAGATCTTCAGAACGTCGTCCTTCAGAATCTGCGTATGGATCTCCGCGACGCCGTTCACGTAGCTCGATGCGTACACGGCAAGGTTCGCCATGCGGATGATATTGTTCGACACGATCGCATACGGTTCGCAGTCGAGTCCCTTTGCCATGATCTCGCCGCACAGCTTGGCGTTGATGCGGTAGATGATGTCGAAGATCTCCGGCAGAAGATCACGGAACAGATTGACGTCCCACTTTTCGAGCGCTTCCTGCATGACCGTATGGTTCGTGTAGGAGAACGTTTTCTGCGTGATCTCGAACGCCTCGTCGAAGCTGAGCCCCTCAAGCATGAGCAGGCGCATCAGTTCCGGGATGGAAACCGTGGGGTGCGTATCGTTGAGCTGGATCGAAACGAGCTCGCAGAACTCCTTGATCGGACGGTTCTCACGCTTGAAGCGGAACAGCAGGTCCTGCAGCGAAGCCGAGGACAAAAAGTACTGCTGCTTTAAGCGGAGACGCTTGCCCGCGGTGGTCGTGTCGTTCGGATACAGCACGCGCGTGATATCCTCGACCGCATTCTTTTCGAGCACCGCGACCGCGTATTCCTGGTTGTTGAATTTTTCAAAGTCGAAGTCCTGCACCGCCTCGCTCTGCCAAAGCCGGAGCGTTCCGATATTGTCGGTGTGATAGCCGATGATCGGCATGTCGTACGGAACGGCGCGCACGGTCGAATCGGAGAAGTGCACGAGCACCTCATGCGTGTCGCGGCGGCGGCTCCACGGATCGCCGAAGCGCTGCCAGTCGTCCGCGCTCTCGGTCTGGAAGCCGTTGGTGAAGGTCTGTTTGAAAAGACCGTACTTATAGCGGATGCCGTATCCGTCGAGCGGCAGGTTCATCGTCGCGGCGGAATCGAGGAAGCACGCCGCAAGACGTCCCAGACCGCCGTTGCCGAGCGCTGCGTCTTCGATATCTTCGAATGCTGCAAGATCGAGTCCGCGGTCCGCGAATTCCTTCTTGACCTCGTCAAGGATCCCGAGCGCAAACAGGTTGTTGTAAACCATACGCCCCACAAGGTACTCCGCAGAGAAGTAATATGTGGACCTGGTGCGCTCATGCGCGTGACGGCTTTCGTACCACGGGTCCGCAATTGCGCCCATGATGACCGAAGCCAGCGCCGCATGAAGCTGCTGCACCGTCGCCTCCTCGAGCGACACCTGTGCATCGCGCTTCAGGACAAGTTCGATCTGCTGCATGATTGTTTTTGTATCCATAATCATCCTATCCCCATTTCAGAATTCATGTCATTATAGCATACTATTTCACAATATGCAAAAAAACCGGCGTGAAAATCCGCCGGTATTTTGTAAAAAATGCGTAAAGATCAAATCATTCCCACGGACGTCTCGCGTTGACGAAGTTCCGCTTGAAATAGCTGGACAGCGCGCGTTTCACGACCTTGCCGTTCGAACTTGACGCGTCGATCATCGTATTGCCGCCGATATAAATGCCGGTATGGCTGACGCGGGACGAGCTGTCGCTCTTGAAAAAGAGGAGGTCTCCCTTCTTGAGGTCGCTCATCTTCGTGATGTTCTTCCAGCGGCTGACCTTGGAAAAGCCTTCCGCATTCAGGCGGGACGTGCTGACCCCCGCCTGTCTCAGGCACCACGTCACAAATCCGGAGCAGTCGAACGTTTTGGGACCCGAATCGCCGAGCACGTATTCGCAGCCGATCTTGGAGTTTGCGGCCTTGATAAACTTTTCGAGCTTGGTATCCTGTTTCGGTGTCGCCGTCGGCTTCTTCGTCGCTTTGGAGTCCGGCTTCTTGGTGGTCTTGGACGAGGACTTGGTGGGCTTCGGCGTTGCTTTGGCTTTCGCGCTTTCCGCTTTCTGCTCCGCCTTGATCTGGTCTTCGCGCGCTTTGGTCATTTTGGCGTCGTCGCTGAACAGCTTGTCGAGCGTCTTTTCGCCCGCCTTTCCGTCCTGCGTGAGTCCGTTGCGCTTCTGGAACGCCTTGACCGCTTCGACCGTCTTTTCGCCGTAGATGCGGTCGACGTCGCTGCTCGACAGATATCCGAGCTCGACCAGCTGCTCCTGCAGCATCTTGACGTCGCGCCCTTCCGCGCCTTCGAGCATCGCGTAATGCTTCGCGTCCTTGCTGAACAGCAGCGTCTGCGTCTGCTCGCCCGCGATGCCGTCCTGCTTGAGCTCATGCTGCCGCTGGAACAGCGACACCGCGTATTCCGTGGAATTGCCGAAGTAGTCGGTCGGTTCCTCGATTTCGAGATAGCCGAGCTCCATGAGACGGTTCTGCAGCGTCGTCACCGCATCGCCCTTGTCATGTTTTTTCAGCGTCTCATACTTATGTTCGGCGGTTCCTTCCGGTTCGCCGGCATTGTCTTCCGCATCCGGCGTCGCCTCCGCGGAATCGATCTCGGGAAGCGTTTCCGTCTCGCCGTCCGGCTGCCGCACCGCTTCCGCCTGCGCGTCGCTGCGCGTGTCCCACTTGGCTTGCAGCAGTACGGGGATCGGATTCTGCGCCGCTTCCGCGGGTTCTGCCTCCCGTTTGCCCGCGCAGGACACGATGCCGATGATGAGCGCCGCGACAATCAGCAGCGCCGCAGCTAAGAACATGGCGAGCGTCAGCATCTTCTGCTTCTGCTTGTCACTCATGTCTTTCCAGTTGCGGATCATCTTTGAAATTGTAGGTTTTTCCTTTTCCATACTGAAAGTGTATCGCGGATCAAAGAGATCCGCAAGCGTTCCCCGGCGAAATTCAACAAAATTTCATAACTATTTTGCATTTATGTTGCATCTTCGCCTTCCGTCTTTGAATCGGTCTCACCGTCCTGCGGTTCCGTGTTCTGCGCGGCTTCGTTCTGCGCGGCTTCCGCCTCCCGGCGCTCATACCAGTAGGTCACGATATCCTCGATCGCCACGGCGCCGGAGCTTCCGGACAGTCCGTTCGGAATGAACACGACGATCGCGATCTCCGGATCTTCGCGCGGGGTGATCGCCGCAAACCAGCAGGTGTTTTCGATGTCGATGTTGTTCGACGCCGCCGTCTGCGCGGTCCCCGTCTTTCCGCTGATGCGTTCGAGATAGCCCTTGTGCGAGAACGCCATCGAGAACACGGACGATGCCGTACCGCCGTCCTCCGGCGACACAACGCCCTTCATGCCTTCGAGAAGCGCATCCCAGAAGGGCTCCGGCGCATAGATCGAATCGACCTTTTCCGGCTCGTTCCGGTAATAGACCGAACCGTCGCTGTTGTCGACCTCCTTGAGGATCGTCGCGCGGTATACGCTTCCGCGATTGGCGATCGTCGAAACATAACGGATGATCGAGATCGGCGTCACCAGCATAACGCCCTGTCCGATTCCGGTCTGAATCGTGTACGTCGGTTTCCAGCGAAGCTCCTCAAGCCAGGTGGAGATCGAAACGATCCAGTTCGTGTGCGTGTACGACACGCCGATCGGGATGTTCATTTCCTCGCGGAGGATCTGACGGATCTCCGCGCCGCGCTCGCGCTGTTCGCCGTCCATCAGCCGCAGAAGCCGGTCGGCGCAGCGCTGCAGCTGTTTTTCGGACAGATGCAGTTCCTGCTGATCATTGATCGTCCGCACGAGGCCATAGATGCGGTTATAGATCAGCCGCGGCAGGGACGAGGTCTGCTCCGAGAGCGTTTTTTCACAGTCGTAGCGCGCTTTCTGACCGCCGATCTGCACGCTCAGTTCACCGGGGAGCTCCACGCCGGTCGTCCCCTGCATGCCGAGCTTCCCCGCCCAGTAGTTCAGCCGTTCGATTCCGACGCGGTCGGCGACGGTGAAGAAGAAATAGTTGCATGAAACGGTGAGCGCGCGGGACAGCGTCAGGTTTGCGTGGCGATTCGGATTCGACGTCCAGCAGCTCGGCGCGTTCTGTTCGACCTTGGTGGTCGGGTCGTTGACGAAGTAGTAGTACGGCGAATGGTCGGAGATCATTTCGGTCGTGCTGAGCTTGCCTTCCATCAGCCCGGCAAGCCCCGTCGCCATCTTGAACACGGAGCCGGACGCCGTGCGGATGCCGATCGCGCGGTTCAGTGTCGGCATGTTGCTGTCCTTGCCGAACAGCAGCTCGTATTCCGACGAGTCGATTCCGTCGGTAAACATATTCGGATCGTAGTCCGGGCAAGAAGCCAGCGCGAGGATCTCGCCGGTCTTGACGTCCATGACGATGACCGCGCCGGTCTCCGCCAGCTTGATGTTCTCGATCTTGCCGTTGGTGATCTTGTCGTAGTGTTCCCGATCCGACGCGATGCGCGCTTCCTGCTTTTTGCGCGTCTCCTCGATGTTGTGACGCAGCGCCTGTTCCGCGACCTTCTGCAGTTCGATGTCGATGGTGAGCTGCACATTCATGCCGTCTGCGGGCTGTGTGGAATCCAGCACCTCGACGATCGCGCCGCGCTTGTTTTTGAGGATCCGCGTCTCGCCGAGCCGTCCGTACAGATGCGGCGAAAGATACGCCTCCATCGTCTTTTCCGCGCCGGCGACGCCGATGAGATCGCTGTACGAATAGCCGAGGTCGAGCATGTTGTTCGTCTCGCTCTGCTTCCGGTCGAAGGGACGGAAATCCGCGTAGGAGTAGCCGATCGAAGTCATGTCCTTCGTGACCTGCCGGGAAAGATACCCGACCAGATGCGACGCCGTGTTTCCGTACGGATAGACGCGGACGCTGCTCTTTTCGGTGAGAATGCCGGTGAGCCGGTCGCTCGCCATGTCGAGCTCGGTCACGACCGCAAGCGACACGTCGGTCGCGATGCGCACGCCTTCGAACGCGCGGTAGCTGTTCATGACGGCTTCCTGACGAATGGACATGATCTTCTTCGCCTCGTCAAACGGCATGTCGTCCGGAATGCACCAGGAATTGCGCAGGATCCGGTATGCCTCCTCTGCCGAAAGGTCCGGGTTCGAGAAGTTGCAGGCTTCGACGAAGTTCCGTTTGCGCGATGCGGCAACGGTGTCGCTCGTTGTGCGGAAGTCGTAGACGAACGTGCCGTCGGACTCCATATTGATATAGAACGTGTCGATCGTGTGACCGCCGCCCTCCTCGATGATGCGGATCGCTTCCATCAGCGAATGCGTATAGCGTGCGCTGTCGACCGGCGTGCGGTTGTTCGGATCGCGGTAAAAGAGCACGTTATAGGTGGTTTCGTCATAAGCGAGCACCACGCCGTTGCGGTCGGTAATCATGCCGCGGTTGCCGGACTGGTAGGTCGTAACCTCGGTTGTCTGCTGCACCGCCGCGGAATACGCCTCGGTTTCGCGGATCGCCAGCTTGTCCAGAAAGACGAGCAGCACCGCAAGCAGCACACCGAAGATTCCGATGAGCATCCAGATGCGCGTATTCAGTTTTCCCTTTTCACCGCGTTTCATCTGACGAACACAGAGCCTTTCTCCCGGCTTCTCAGCAATGCCGAAAGCGGGTAAACGAGCAGCGCTTCGAGTACGGTCGACGGAAGCGTCGCCGAAAGCAGTCTCATTGCGTCAAAGCGCGCGCCGATCGCAAGCGAGAATCCGAAGATCAGAAGTTCCGCCGCAGCCGCCGCGATCGCCGCAAACGGAATGACGAGCGCGCGTACGGAACCGGTTTTGCGAAGAAATCCGTACAGGATTGCCGTCGCCGTGAGGTACGCCGCCGCGGACAGTCCGAGATACGGATTGAAGAACAGATCGGAAAGAAGCCCGCCGAAGAACGCGACGAGCATGCCGTCCTGCACCTTGATCGCCGCGGTCGCGGCAAGCGCAAGGCTCAGCACGAAGAGCGGACGGAAGCCGTTTGCAAAGAGCGACGGCAGCACGAACGCATCCAAAAAGACCGCAAGGATCGAAAGCGGTATGAGCCACAGCCGCCGCTTCATCCGATCGCCTCATCCACGCCGACCACGATCAGCGCGTTTTCAAGATGCAGAAAATCAATGTCCGTCGAAACGATCGCGTCATGCGTGCCCTTGCCTTCCTCGTTGACGGAGAGGACCGTTCCGACATACAGCCCCTTCGGGAAGAATCCGCCGATGCCGCTGGTGCGGATGATATCGCCTTCGTGAATGTCCGCCTTGCCCGGCAGATAGTAAAGCAGCGTCCCGAGGATCTCGCCGTCCTGTTCATAGATCCCGCCGAGCATGCCCTCGTCGCGCGTGCGCTGCACCATGACGCTGATGCGCATCTTTTCGTCGCACATGGTTTTGACCCGGCACCAGTTCGGACCGACCTCCGAAACGCGTCCCACAACGCCGTCCGCCGTGATGACAGCCATCTTTTCGGTGACGCCGCTGCGCGAACCCGCGTTCAGCGTGATCGTTTCGATATACGGGTTGCTGTCCCGCCCGATGACCGACGCCGCGACGAACCGCATGTTCGGGTTCGCCTCCGCAAAATTCAGAAGTTCCGAAAGCCTCGCGTTCTCCTTCTCGGTCTCGTCGAGCAGCGCGAGCTTCATCTGCTGTTCAAGCACGGTCTTCTGAAGCCGCTCGTTTTCCTCCGAAAGCGCGGACGGACGGAATACGCGCGTGAAGAACCCGCCGATCGATTGCTGCACGGAGTGCAGAGCGGCCGCCGCGGGCGTGAACGCAGAGCGGAACAAACCGTCCCCCGCGCCGTCGTTTCCGTTTGCCGTAAACGCCGCAAGCACGATCAAAAGCACGATCGCAACGATTGTGATCCACATCGGTCTGTTCTTCCAGATCTTCCGCATATCCGCCTCCGGTATACCTTTACAAAATACAGTATACCACAACTTTTCGCGCGGAAGGTGAACATTCGGTTAACTATTGCCTTAAAAACAGATATCCGGCTGCGATCAGCGACACGACGGCGACTGCAAAGAACACCCACCACGGTACGCAGTAAAAGATCAAAGCGGCGACCGCTGCGCCGAATGCAAGCAGCAGCATCCGCTTTGCCCGCACGTTTCGTTCGCACCGTCTTCTCATACGCTTCCCTCCTCTTTTTCTGTATCATACGCGCCGACGCGGCGAATTGTGACGAAACGATGCGTCTGAAAAGCAGGTATATCGCAGTATGCCTTTGCCGCGTATGCTCCCGCACGGCGCGGCGGAACCCCGCGGAAGGAACCGGAATACGATAATCTATCAGACACAAAGGAGATCGGGTATGCAATCCGAATTGATAAAATTAGAAGATGTTTCCCTCGCCTATTACACGGTCGCGGGAGAAACCGCTGCCTTACAAAACCTGAACCTGTCCGTGCTTGACGGCGAATTTCTGGCGATCGTCGGTCCGTCCGGCTGCGGCAAAACGACCGTGCTTTCCCTGATAATGGGTCTGATCCAGCCCACTTCCGGACGCGTGCGCTTCTCGCGGGAAGGTCTGCGCCTCGGCTACATGCTGCAGCGCGATCATCTGCTGGAGCACCGCACCGTGGAAAAAAACGTGCTTTTGGGACTCGAGGTGCAGCACCGGCTTACCGAGCAGAGCAAAGCGCGCGCATTCGGTCTGCTCGACACCTACGGGCTCGGGGACTTTAAGAGCTATAAGCCGCACCAGCTTTCCGGCGGCATGCGGCAGAAGGTCGCGCTGATCCGCACGCTCGCGCTCGAGCCGGATCTGCTGCTGCTCGACGAGCCGTTCTCCGCGCTCGACTATCAGACGCGGCTGAACCTGTCCGACGAGGTATACCGCATCATCCGCAGCGAGGGCAAAAGCGCGGTCCTCGTAACGCACGACATCTCCGAAGCGGTTTCGATGGCGGATCGCGTCGCAGTCTTTTCCGCACGTCCGGCAACGCTGAAAACGGTGATCGACGTCGGGTTTTCGAAGGAGCTGCCGCCGCTCGAGCGACGCAGTCAGGCGGCGTTTCACGATTATTTCGACCGGATCTGGAAGGAGCTGCAATCATGAAAAACGCCGTATCCGAAGCGCATGCGCAGTATCTGCGCCGCATTCGCCGCGATGCGCGCACCGTCGTGCTCTGCCGTGTCGCCGTCCTTTTGGGCTTTTTGTCGCTGTGGGAGATCGGCGCGGACCTCGGCTGGTTCGATCCGTTCATCCTGTCCTCGCCTTCCCGCGTGCTGAAAACGATCGTCCGTCTCTATGCGGACGGTTCTTTATGGCTGCACGTCGGCACGACGCTTCTGGAGACCGTGCTCGGCTTTCTTTTCGGCACGCTTCTCGGCGCGCTCTTTGCGGTGCTGCTTTGGTGGATGCCGAAGCTGAACCGGATTCTGGACCTGTATCTGGTCGTGCTGAACGCGCTGCCGAAGATTGCGCTCGGTCCGGTGCTCATCGTGTGGATCGGCGCGGGCACGGCGTCGATCGTGGTCATGGGCATTCTCGTTTCGCTCGTCGTGACGACCGTGACGGTGCTGAGCGGTTTCCTTGCCGCAACCGATGAAAAACAGCTTCTGATGCGCACGCTCGGCGCAACGAAGCTGCAGATCTTCTGTAAAGTTGTATTGCCCGCGGGCGTACCCGATCTGATCTCCGCATTGAAGATCTCGGTCGGTATGAGCTGGGTCGGTGTGATCGTCGGCGAATATCTCGTCAGCAAAGCGGGGCTCGGTTATCTTATCGTGTACGGCGGGCAGGTCTTTAAGCTCGACCTTGTCATGGCGTCGGTTACGGTGCTGTGCGTGCTTGCCGCGCTGATGTACTATGCCGTCGCCTTCCTCGAGAAGAAGGTCCGCCTGTAAAGGAGAACTTCGGGATTTTGCGCGTCGTCCGAAAGACCGGTCACGCCGGATCCTCCGGCGGGTGGGTCTCGTTGCGGCGCTTCTTCCAGAAGTACGCGGCAGCCCCCGTTGCCCCGGATGCGAGCAGCGTGATCGAGGCGATCCAGTAAAGCGGCGTCGGATCCGGTTCCGCCGGCTTTGCCGGTTCGGGACGCGGCGAAGGCTTCGGCTTTTCGGAAGGCGCAGGCGTCGGGATCGCTTCCGGCGCTTCGCTTTGCATCGGGCTCGGCGCAGGCGTCGGCGGCGCGACATAGCCGCAGAACAGGGTTTCGTCGATGTTGTCGAAGACATCCTCCCCGACCGGCACGACGCCCTCTGCCATGCCGAAGCGGTTGAAGGCGTACTGTCCGTCGTCCCGCCGCACGCGAAAATGATATCGCTGCTGGGACTTGTGCTTCAGAAACGCGCCGCACGCGACCTCGTATGCGTCCTTTCCGTCGAACGCCGCAAGCGGCGTATGCGCGTCGATCAGAATCTTATCTTTTCGGTACAGATGCAGATAGAGTTTCTGCACCTGCCACGTTCCGTACAGCGCAGCGGATTCCGGATCGTATTCCGGATCCGCCGCAAGCGAAAACGCCTCCCGCGCGGCTTTCGCCGTGCGCTTGTGCTGCCAGTGACCGTATTCGCCGTTGAGGTCCTGCGCGAACACGACGAGCGGTCTGAGCCGCCGATACGCCCTTACGGTGTTTTGCAGCAGTTCGTCATACGGAAACAGGTTCCTGCGCGCCTTCGTCGTACCGCTGAACACGTCGCGCATGCCGAAGAATACCGGTCTTACGCGAAGTCCCATCGCCCATGCGCCGTTTTCGGCTTCGCTTTTGCGCGTGCGGTTCTGGTTCGTGACGTATACAATCGTTCCGACATACCCGCGCTCCGCGCCGTAGGTCGGCACAACGCTGCCCAGATACAGCACGTCGTCGTCCGGATGCGTGGAGATCAGCAGATAATCGACGTGCTCCGGAATCTCCTGCCAGTCATGAAACGGATCGGGCAGCTCCCCCGCGCCGTATACGGCAACGGCAAGGAGGCGCATTTCCTTCGTGCCGCTTTCCACAACCGCGCGGCGCGCGTCGGGCAAAAGCGGCGAAACCGTTTCGGGATACGGCGGCAGCGTCTCCTCCCGGAGCAGCGTCTCGTCTGCGCCGTACTGGAGGAGACGGACCTCTTCGGGCTCTTTTTGCCACTGCAGGCAAAGCCGCGCGTCCTCGAGCGTTTCGTCCCACGTCAGCGAAAACGACGCGCCCGCCTTGAACGACGCCCCGATCTTTCCGTTCAGAAGATTGTTTTCCGCCTCTTTCTGCGTGCCGAAATCAAAGGTGCAGCGATCCGTCAGCTCCGAAGCGCCGGAGTCCGCTTTCGCTGCGGGGATCGCTGTAAACAGCATGATGCAGATGAGTACGATCCAAAGCCGTTTCATGT
>CAMORL010000007.1 GCA_946623765.1 uncultured Clostridia bacterium | reverse complement strand
CGGCGCGGGACAGATGGCATATTGCAGACCTCAACCCCCCGTCCCCTGCCGATCCTGTCATAAAGAACGTACTGAACGTGCAGGACTGCCGCTTTGTGCATTGGACGTGCGCGGATAATCCGATCCTCACGCCGGACCGGTTACGCGAGATCGAGGCGGCGTGCCGCAAAAGCCCGTTTCTGTATAAAAGGGACTGGCTCGGCGAGCGCGTGATCCCCGAGGGCGTGATCTATTGGATGTTCAGCCCTGAAAAGCACATCTTGAACCGCCTGCCGGATGGCGTGACACCCATAGAGGCGTTTGTCGCGGGCGACGGTGGAACAACTGACGCAACGAGCATAGGGTTTTTTATCGTCGGCGCGGAGAACGTCAGCCCGTTCACGCATCCGAGAAACTATCGCCTGTACATGGTCGGCAACTGGTATTATGACGGCGGCAACATGGCTATGAGCGATCAGGCGAAAAAGATATGCGGCGAATTTCTGCCGTATATGCGAAACAAATACAAGATGCGGGAATCGGACGTGTTCATCGACCCCGCTTGCAAAGCGTTGCGTCTTGAAATCGAGAAATACGGCATCCTGACAACGGGCGCGGATAACAACGCGCACGACATCAAAGGAAGCACAAAGGGCTTGAAATGCGGCGTTGAAATGTTGCAGAGCGCAATCAACGACGGACGTTTTTTCCTCGTTGAGGATGAACGGTACGGGTCTGAACCGTTCGTAAAAGAAGCGGGCTTGTATTGCGTGGACGCGAACGGAAACCCCGTTGACGCTTACAATCACGTCATGGACGCGACGCGCTACGGATCGAATCACTTTTTGAAATCCTACGGATTGTGGGGCTGATTATGTTTGAAAAAATACGGCAGAGGTGGAGAAACTTCATGCAGAGAACAGCGGCGAGCACAGGAATTGCGAGAGAGTTCAAAAACATCTTTGAACTCGGCGGCGTTCCGGCTTTCAATCAATTCTACGAGTTCGGCATCTTCATTTGGAAGATGCTCTATCGTGGACTATATAAGACGTGGCATCTCATCCCCGCGCCTACTATCGCAGACAGAAACAAAAAGCGGTATATGTTCCGCATGAACATGGCAAAAGCTGTCTGTGCGGAGATGGCTTCGCTCGTTTGGGGTGAGGAATGCACGGTAAACGTCAGCATTGCCGGACGCGACGAAACGACGGACGATCCGCTGAATCTGTTCGTGCAAAAGGTTCTCAGTGAAAACGCCCTGCGGGAGAAAATGCAAGAAAGCGTCGAACAGGCTCTTGCACTCGGCGGCGCGGCGTTGAAGGTCTATTCCGACGTGCGGCATGATGACAAAGGAAACGAGATTCCCGAAACGCGCACAATTCGGATCGGCTACGCTATGGCAGACCAGTTCGTACCGACTGCATGGGACAACGCGAAAGTGACCGAGGGCGTTTTCATTTCACGTCAGGCAAAAGGCGGGTTCTATTATACCCGTTTGGAATGGCACAAATGGAACGGCGAAACGTACACGGTCACGAACGAACTGTACCGCGCAGAAATGCGGACGGCTGAAAACGGCGAGCCGCAAGACATCCTCGGCGTTAGATGGCCTCTTGCGGACATCTACCCGTATTTGGAAGCTGAAACGGTCATCCCAGTGTCGGAATCGCTGTTCACATACTGGAGAACCCCGATTGCAAACAACCTCGACGATAATTCCCCGCTTGGGGTCAGCGTCTACGGAAACGCGCTTGAAACGCTCCACGCGCTCGACATCTGCTATGATTCGTTCGTTTCGGAATTCCGGCTCGGCAAGAAAAGAATCATCGTTCCGGCACGTTGTATTCGTACCGTGATCGACCCGACCACGCAACAGCCGATTCGGTATTTCGACGCGACGGATGAAGTGTACGAGGCGATTCAGACCGACACGAACGACGATTTGAAGATTCAGGACAATTCGGTCGAGCTTCGCGTCGAAGAACACGTTAAGGCGATCAATGCGTTCCTGTCGATCCTCTGCTTGCAGACTGGATTTTCTGCGGGGACGTTCACGTTCGATCAGCATACAGGTCTGAAAACCGCAACGGAGGTTGTCAGCGAGAACAGCAAGACCTACAAAACGATCAAGACGATTCAGAATCAGCTTGCGCCCGCGATTGAACATCTCGTGCGGAATATCATCGACGTGGCTGTTCTGTACGAAATGGACATCGACGGACAGCGCATTGAAGACCTTGCGCGAAACGGATATGAGGTCTCGGTCACGTTCGACGATGGCGTGACACAGGACAGACAGACGAACATCAACGAGGGCGTTATGCTCGTCGGCGCGGGTCTGCTGTCAAAGTTTACGTTCCTCACCGATAAGAAATACGGTCAAGGGCTGACCGAATCGCAGGCGAAGGAAGAACTTGCGCGAATTGCTGACGAAAGCAAGGTAGACGCTATCACTGTAAATAAGATTTACGGAGGCATGGCGTGAAAGGATTTACGAAATGCTTTGTCCGTGTAATGAACGGAGAACCGAAACAGTACGATGACGGCGCGACACAGTATCGGACGTTTCATTGCTCGAAAGCAGAACGCACCTTTGCATACAGATGCAGAAAGAAACCGCTGACGGGAAGCATGACGTATCAGGAAGCAATGGTATTTTTCAACGAGGAATGCTTCGGGTGCAAGCGATTCCGTCAAAAGGTACTGAACGCAAAGGAGCAGGCGCATGAAGAAACTGTAAAGGAGTAACCTATGACCCCGCAAGAAATCGAAGAACTGTCATGGCGCATGGGTGAGGTGTACGAGGCGGTTGTCAACCGAATCCTTGTGAACCTTGCGCGGCATTTTCGGTTCATCGAAGCGGGAGAAATCCCGTCCGGCGCGTGGGAGTATCAGGTGAAGAAGCTCGCCGAAATGGGACAGATCAACCGCGAAACCGAGCGGATCATCCTTGAAATGCTCGGCGATGCGGACGGCGCATTGCAAGCCCTTTTAGAAGAATCAATCTTGAACGGCTTGCGTGACGCTGAACCTGCGCTACGGAGCGCGGCAGAAAAGGGCTTTTTGTCAGGTGGTAGTAATATTCCACCAGTCATCGCACCGAATCAAATGCAGGCGTTCAAGGCGTTCTACGCACAGAGTGCGGACAAGCTGAACCTTGTGAACACGGTCATGCTCGAATCCACGCAAGCGGCATTTGCGGCTACGGTCTCGGACATTGCGGTGCGGATCGCAAACACGCAGGGCATTTTGAACGCCGCAAGCGGCGAGGTTGTCACGGGCGTTTCTGCATGGAACAAGGCAATGCGCGACGCTGTGAATAAGATGGTCGATAACGGTCTAACGGGCTATATCGACCACGCGGGGCGGCATTGGTCGCCTGAGGCGTATGTCACTATGGACATCAGAAGCACGATGGCGAACACGGCGCGGGCGGCGGTTTTTGAGCGCAACGAGGAATACGGGAACGACCTCTATCAAGTCTCATGGCATAACGGTGCGCGTCCTTTGTGCTATCCGTGGCAGGGAAAAGTTATTTCCAAAACTGGAAACGCCCGCGTGGTGGAAGATGACGAAGGGAACGAGGTTCAGGTACACACCGAGGACGAAATCGAATCGTTCAACTACGGAGGCGGCTTGTTTGGCGTGAACTGCGGGCATTATCCGATTCCGTTCATACCGAACTTTTCACGCATCCGTCAGCCGATGGAAGACGCGGAGCAGAACGCGAAAACCTACGAGGAATCGCAGAAGCAACGCGCACTCGAACGGAAGCTCAGAAACGAGAAGCGGGATTTGGAAGTTCTCAAAGCGCGTGGCGTTCCCGAGGAAGAAATCAAATCGCAACGCGCAAAGGTGCGTAAAGCGTCAAAGGACATCGACGAGTTTTGCGCGGAGACGGGAAGGGCGCGGCGGCGCAATCGTGAATACACGCCGATCAACCCGACGTTCCCGAACCCAGATACATACGATCCGGCACTCATCCCGACGGCTGAACGGGATAAAATAAACGACTGGTTCAGATATGGAGGTTGACATGGAAATTCGACCGATAACGCTGAAACAGGCGAATGAATTTGTAAACGACAATCACCGACATCACGGCGGGACTGCCGGATGCAAATTTGCAATAGGAATCTTTCAAGGTCAAGAAATGCGAGGTTGCGCTATATGCGGCAGACCAGTATCACGATACCTTGATGACGGCTTGACACTTGAAATAAACCGCGTTTGTACCCTTGGAGATATGAACGCTTGTTCGATGCTTTACGGGGCATCATGCCGCGTTGCAAAAGCAATGGGCTACAAGCGAGTAATAACATACACTCTTGAAAGTGAAAACGGTGCGTCTTTGAAAGCAAGCAATTTTCAAATGATAGGACGCGCAGGCGGTCTACATTGGACAGGAGAACGCAACAGGCACAAAGAGAGGGTACAGGAATACAAGACAAAATGGCAACGCGATTTTTGAAAGGAGATCATCATGGACTGCAAGCATGAAAACAAGTTTTTGAAGACGGTGAACAACCGCCTTTTTTGTACGAATTGCGGCGCGGAACTCCCGATTGAGTTCTTGACCGCAAAGGACGAACCGAAACAGAAAAAGAAATCGAAAAAGGAGAAAGACGCATGATCGAAACGAACATGCTGAACAAAGGCATGATGGAAAACGGCGAGTTCTGCCCCGTCTGCGCCACGCTTCACGATGCGGGAGAAATTCTCTCGACCGCTGACCGAATCCCCGACGAGACCACGAAAGCCCCTCTTGTGGACGGTGCAAAACGCATGATTCAGAACGTGCTCGACGCGCTGAACGGCAGACGCACCGACGGGCTTGTAACGCCGGAGGAAGACGATTAAACCCAACCGATGACGGAAGCACCGACGAGGTGCTTTTTTCATACAAAAATACGCCGAGAATGAGGCGGAAAACCATTCATGCGTCCCATCGTCGGGACGGAAAGAAAGGACGGTAAACTATGGCACTTTTCAAACGCGCAGACCTTGAAGCGCAGGGACTTTCCAAAGAGCAGATCGAGTTCATTATGACGGAATCGGGACGCGCACTCTCCACCAACTACACGCTGAAAAGCGACGTGCAGGCGCAGGTGGACGCGGCGGTGAACGCCGCAAAGGGCGAACCCGTGAACGTGAAAGAAACTCCCGAATACAGGGAGCTTGCGAACGAGCGCGATATGCTCCGCGCAATCGGCGGCGACGATTTTGCGATGGTCAAGCCGAAGTTTCGCGAGACTGTATTCGGAATGATCGACCGAAGCGCGAACGCGAAACCGATTGCGGAACAGCATTCCGCGATCAAGGAAAAGTTCGAGGAATACTACATTCCCGATCAGCCGAAGGAAGAGCCGAAAAAGCCGCAGTTCGGAAGCCCCGATAAGGGCAATATGCCGAAAGGCAATGAAGCCGCTTCCGATGCAATCACAAACGCATGGGGGTTCGCGCCTCCGAAAAAATGATGAAAGGAGAAAAAGCAAATGCCTTTTCTGAATCAGAACTATGCTGCCGAGTATAGCCGCGCACTCGCGCAGGCGTACCCGTATCTTTCCTACTTCTCCGCGCTTCTCGCGTCGAACAACTCCAACCGCTACCGTTCCGGCATGGGAAAGACGATGTATATTCCCGTCGTGACCGTCAACGGCGCACATGACACGAACCGCTCCCGCATCGACGGCGTTTTCGAGCGCAACTGGGCGAACCAGTGGCAGGCGGTTGAGCTTCAGATGGACCGCGAGTGGGATACCCTCGTCGACCCGATGGACATCGACGAGACCGCAGGCGTCGCGCAGATCGCAAACATCACCCGCGCATTCGTCGAACAGCAGAAAGTCCCAGAAATGGACGCTTTCATTGCGTCGAAGCTCGCCTCTTTCGCTTCCGCGTTCGGCGGCACGTCCACGCAGTCCCTCACCTCTGCGACCATCCTCACCGAATGGGATAACGCGCTCGCGTACATGACGAATCAGCGCGTCAACCGTGATCGCGTTGTCTCGTACATGACCCCCGCGACCTATAAGCTTCTGAAGCAGGCAACGGGCATGACGCGCTTTATCGAGGTCACTTCCGGCATCCGCGACGTTGACCGCAATATCGCACGTCTCGACGGCGTTACGGTCGTTGAAGTGCCGGATGACATGATGAAGACCGCGTACACGTTCACCACGGGTTGGGCGGTTGACACTTCTACCGCACAGCAGATCAACTTCCTGTTGGTCGATCCCGAAGCCGTTGCGTTCCCGATCAAGTACGAGACTGCTATGGTCTCCGCGCCGACCGCGCAGAGCAAGGGCAAGTATCTGTACTATGAGCGGTACTATTACGGCGGGTTCGTCCTCGATCAGCGTCAGGCGGGCGTTTACGCTCACCTCGGTTCTGCTCCGTCCCTCGGCACTCTGACCGTGGCTTCCGTCGCGGGTACTGTCGATGACGGCGATACCGTTGTGACCGCTTCCGGAGTTGGCATCTTCGGAACGGGCGCACCGATGGAAGGCCTGAAACTCGTCTACTCCGTGAACGATGCGGCGGTCAGTCTGACCTACAACGCAGTTCCCGACGCGACTAAGACGTGGGCTGACTTCACGAACGGCGGTACACTGAAATCGCAGACTGCGGGCAAGTACATCACCGTTGCTCTCGTCAACAAGCAGACGGGATACGTTGTCGCAGGCGGCAATACTGCCCTTGTGGTCAAGGCGTAAAGAGGTAAAGCATGAGCGCGATTGTAGATTATTCGTTCTATACGGACACCTACAAGGGGCAAGAGCCGAGCGTTGACGCAAGCTCTTTCCCCGCGCTCGAAGCTCATGCCGAGCGTATCATCGGCGCAATGACGCGTTGGCGGGTCACGGAAGAAACATTCCATGACCTGCCGCATTTCACGCAGACGCTTGTAAAACTCGCAATCTGTTCGCAGGTGGACGCTATCCAGTTAAACGGCTTCGAAAGCGTTTCTGCGGGAAATAACGTCGGGTTCACCGTCGGAAAGGTGCGAGTGGACGGCGGCATAAAAACGTCCGGCACGTTGAGCGCGTCCGTATCACCTGCGGCAATGCTTTACCTCGAACAGACGGGACTACTCAATCCGGCTGTTCCTGTATTGGAGGGATATCCATGTTAAGACCTATTCCTGCGCGGATCATGCGCTCCACGGCGACTGTCAAGGTTGGAATCGGAAAAGACCGATACCAAAACCCCGTCTATGAGACGTACACCGTTAAGAACGTCCATCTGCAACCGACGAATGAAATCCGCAAAACCGCATCGAACACCGACTGCGCGTTGCGCTCGGTTCTGTTCGTGGATCGGCGGCATTCTTCCCCGTCGCTCGATTGGTGGACGCTGTTCAACACCGCGCACGGGCTTGGTCTTGACATGAAAGTGATCGTTCGCGGACAGGAATACACCGTGCAACTCGTCGATGAACTGCGCGACGATACCGACCAGTTCCATCACTACGAAATCGGGCTTTATTGACATATGAGCGTAAAAATCGACATTGACGCGAACCGCATACAAGTCAAAGTGGACAACGCTTTCCAAAACGGCATGGAAATGCTTGCGACTGAAATTCTGCAAGACTGCAACGAGTTCGCAAAAGAGGACACAGGGACGCTGATCCTGTCCTCGTGGATTCATAGTCAGCTTCCGAAAGGGACGCTTGTATGGGCTACGCCATACGCACGGCGGCAGTTCTACGAAATCCGCACGGCGTACAAGGACAAGAACCCGAACGCATCATGGCGTTGGGCGTTGAAAGCGAAAGCAAAGTACAAGGAACGGTGGAATAAACTCGCGCAGAAAGCATTGAGGGATAACCTATGAGCACATCAATCATCAATCAGGCGGTAGAAGCCGTTATGGACATGATCGACGCGCTTGGTCTGTTTGCCCTCATTTATCGCGGTGCGCTCGGCACGGACAACGGGCTTGCGTGCGAGGTTGGACCGACCACGCCGGAATCCGTGTTTCTTGACAAAAACCAGTATATCCCCGTCGATTTCGTCATCAACGGGAAACATGACAACCTGCACACCTTGACCGAGGACATGAACAAGATTCACGAATCCTTGACGATGGCGCGGAGCTATCCGTTCGGCGCGGACTGGAAAATCGTCGATATTACGACGCAGACGCTTCCGCAGAAGATCGGACGCGAGGATTCGGGTCAATGGCTCATGGCTTCTGCACTTGCGGTCAAGATTGAAACAAAAATCTGAAAGGAGAAATCCATATGGAGGCAGTATGGGTAAACGAACTATACATCGGCACGGCTGAATCCAACGGAACGTGGACGTATGCGAAGCTCTGCGCGGGCATCGAAGGTATGACCTTCAACTCGAACGAGCAGAATCAGCAATATTTCTTCCTTTGCGGAGAGGGATTCGCGCACAACGAGGTAACGGGCGGCGCGCCCGAATTGCAGATCACGGGACGGCGCAAGGTCGGCGACACCGCACAGGATTACATCGTCGGCAAGCAGTTCGCGCTTGGCGAGGATCGCAATTCGTCCGTGAAGATCATTTCCGGCGGGAAGCAGATCATCTGCGACTGCTCCATCGGCGACGTTGTGAGCTTCGGCGGTCAGACGCTGGATGTCAATTCGTTCGGATGCACGATCCGCTTCAACGGCAAGCCGACCGTCACCGACGCAACCTAACGACACGGGGAGGGCTTCGGCTCTCCCCCATTTTTCAAGGAGGAGACCAGTATGTTTTTCAGGAAGGAAATCAACCCGTTCCCCGTATCGGATCGGGTCACGTTTCGCAACATCGACAAAACGCTGACGCTTTCGGTGCGTTCCGGAGCGACTGACCTTGTACTCGGAATGAAGCGCGTACAGGAACGGCTTTCCGGCATGACGGACGAAACGCCGGACGATGAACAGGCACAGACGGCGCGGCTGTTTGCGGAAACCATCTTCGGCAAAGAACAGGGCGAACAGCTCATGCAGTTTTACGGATCGCCCGTCGCGGTGATCGCCGCCTGTGGAATGTATTTCAAAGATCGTTTGAGTAAAAAGATCGCAAAGGCGCAGAAGATCGCAAAGGCGCAGAAGAAATGAAACTGCAAGACGCGCTTCCGCGCGGCGTGACGGTTGACGGTCGGTTTTACCGTTTGGACTTTGATTTCCGAAACGTCCTACGCATGATGGAGATCATGGGACGCGACGATCTCATGCCGGAAGCACGGGAATATTTGGCGGTCAAATGCCTCACGAAACGCCCGAAAAACGCCGGAAAAGTATTAGAGGCAGTACGGTCTATCCTGTTTCAAAACCCGCCGAAAACAGACGCTCAGAAGGTCACGGACTTCGCACAAGACGCGCCGCTGATCCGTGCGGCGTTCCGGCAGGCATACGGAATCGACCTATACCGTGACCGCCTGCATTGGATCGAGTTTTCGGAGCTTTTGAATGCGATCCCCGAAGGGTCAAGATATTCGGAAGTGATCGGCATTCGCGTTCGTCCCATGCCGAAACCGACGAAATGGAACGCGGACGAGAGGGCGTGGCTTATGAAAGCAAAATCCGACGTTGCTCTTGAAATGACCGAGGAAGAACGGAAAACAGCATACGAGCGCGGCGTGGCGCAGGTTGCGTCGTTCTTACTCTCGCTCGCAAAGGAGAATGACAATGGCAAGTGACGGAAAAGTAACTTTTCAAATCGAGGGCGACGCTCGCGGTGTAAAAGCCACAATTAAAGACGTTACAAACGACATCGAAAAAGAATCGAAAAAGTGGGATAACGCTGTAAAAGATTCGACCGACAAAGGCGAGGGCTTTTTCAAGGGAATGCTCAAAGGAATTGTCGGCGCGATTTCTGCGGCTGGCATTGCAAAGCTGATCCTTGACTGGGGCAAAGCGGCGATTCAGGCGGCGAGCGATCTGCAAGAAGTTCAGAACGTCGTGGACGTGACTTTCGGCGATTCTGCGCGGCAGATTCAAACGTGGTCGGAATCTGCGGGCAAACAGTACGGTCTGACCGAGACGCAGGCGAAGCGGTACGCCTCCACAATCGGGGCTATGCTGAAATCGCAAGGCGTTGCACATGATCAGATGCTTTCCATGTCGAAAGACCTTGCTGGGCTTGCGGCTGATATGGCATCGTTTTATAACCTCGACTTTGATACTGCTTTCGAGAAAATCCGCGCAGGCATTTCCGGCGAGACAATGCCGCTGAAACAGCTTGGTATCAATATGTCAGTTGCGAACCTCGAAGCGTTTGCGCTGGAGCAGGGAATCACGAAAACGTATTCCGCAATGTCGCAAGGCGAGCAGACGCTTTTGCGGTATCAATATCTGATGAAAGCGACCGCCGACGCGCAAGGCGACTTTGCCCGCACGTCTGACGGGTTCGCAAACGCGACGCGCAGGGTTGATGCGTCGCTCGAAACCATCAAAACTAAGGGCGGCGCGCTTTTGATGCAAGTTATTGAACCTTTAACGGTCGAAATCGCGTCTTTGCTCGATATGCTCACACAAGCCGATGACAAAACCGCGCTCGGTCTGTTTGCCGATATTGACAAAGAATATGCCGGAAAATACGCCGCCGTTGAAGCGACATACAACAAAGCGAGCGATCTTATAGAAATCATCGACGAATTGCAGAAAAAGACCGCATCTTTGTCGAATGGTTCGCAGATTTCGTTTGAAAAACTGTTCGGCGATATTGGAAAGGTCGAAAAAAGCGGCGGCGACGTTCGCGCATATTTGCAAGGGATCGGCGCGGACGTTGATTTCGTCATGCAGAAATACAATGTTTGGAAGGACGCTATCGGTCAGGTGACAAGCGCGATTCCGTCATTATCTGCGGTCATTGACGAAGAAACAGGCGCGATTATGGGAAGCACGTCTGCGATTCAGGCAAACGTGGACGAATGGAAACGCGGCGAAGAACAAAAGCTCGCGTGGACTGCGTACTATTCGAAAGCCCGCGCTCTTGAAGAACGAAAAGCCGCTATGCACGGTTACGAACTCGACTATGAGATCGCAAAAAAAGCGGGTCAGCGGTACAGGGAAGAACTTGTAACAAAGTACGGAGAAGATGCCGTATCAACTCTCGAAAATCTGTACGCGAACGCTACGGGGTATGATTTCTTCCTCGGTGTTCTCGGTATGATACCTGCGGATCTTTCTGAAATGTTTGCAGGCGATAACGACGCGATCAAGAAATATATCGGTCTCATTGATTCCGCGACATCTGCAAGGTTGACCTATAATGAGCAAACAAACGACCTTGCAGGCGCGGAACAAGAGCTTGCCGACGCTCACGATTATCTCATTGAAAAGTACGGCGACGGAACAAACGTTATTCAGGAATCCGGCGACGCATGGGTTGATTACGGCAAGAAATCCAAAGAAGCATGGACAACCTCGACCGAAGCGGCAAAAACCGCGCTGAAAGCCCTTGCGGATTACGCGCAGGGCGTTCACGATGCGACCGCGCAGACCGTTGACGGTATTGTAAAGGGCTTCGCGGTTCTCGAACGTCCGACAACCGCACTCGAAGAAAAACGGTCAAAACTGATTGAACAGCAGAACGAATTGAACCGTTCGACGCGGGACGGCGCGAAACGGTATGAAGAACTGCAAACGCAGATCGACGAACTCAATAATTCCCTTGACGCATACAGTCCGAAAGGAATGCAAGACGCGCTTCAAAGTCAACTTGCGTTCATGGACGAGTACATAAAAAACCTCGAAAAAGCTCAACAAATGGGCTTGTCAAACGACCTGCTTGCGTCACTTTCGGACGGTTCGGTGCAATCTGCGGAATACCTTGCATCTTTGGTCGCAAGCCCCGCACAGGCGGCAGAAGTAGACGCGCTTTTTCAGCAGGTACAAGCAAAGAAAAACGAGTTCACGAACGCGCTGACCGAGCAGAAATTGACGGTTGACGAAACCTATCAAGGCATGGTCGAAACCGCAAAGGCGGCAATCGATGATATGAAAATGGGCGCGGAAGCGTCCGAAGCGACCGCAGAAACCGTGCAAGGCATGATCGACGGGCTGAAAAGCAAAATGCCCGCGCTGTCTGACGAGATCGACGCGATACTTGCAGAGCTGTCCCGTCTTTCCGGCTTCGGAATCAGTTTTGACATCAATTCCGTTTCGTCAAGAATCGGCGGTGCATTGCTCGGAAACGACACGACGATCACGCCGCACGAAACGGGGCTTGATTACGTCCCGTTCGACGGGTATCTCGCGGCACTTCACGAGGGCGAAAGCGTTCTGACAGCCGAGGAAAACCGCATTTGGCAGAGATTCAAAAACGGCTCTGCTCCTCAGAGCATGGACTACGATGCACTCGGCGCGACAATGCGGGAAAACGTGCAAGCGGGCGGCAACGTGTACCTTGACGGAAAGACCGTTGGGCGCGTGATTTCGGATCAGCAGGGCAACGCATATCGGCAACTGCAAAGGAGTGGATGGCAACAATGATTCTTTTTGACGGCGTAGACATTCAGAGCGTTGCGGACGTAAAGATCGAGGACATCCGCGTTTCTTCGGTGCAGATCAAAGACACGGTGAAAGATAGACCGATTTCGGCGGGCGCAACATTCGTCCGCGCAAAGTACGGCACGCGTACCGTGTCCGTGACGTTCGCGCTTCTGAACGATGACAGGATTTCCCGCCACGCGGCGTTGATGGCAATAAACGCATGGGCGAAATCCGACAAGGAATACCGAATTGACCTACAGCAAAGCCCTGACTTTTATCTCGTCGGGAAATGTACCGCAAAGCCCGATCCGTCCGTCCGGCAATGGTGGGAATCGAAACTCCGGCTTGTGTTCACCTGTTACGAGAATCCGTTTTGGACATCGAAGATTGAAAAATCCGTCGCTTGCGGTACTCAATTCTTTGTGCAGGGCGACGCTGTTCCTTTGATGCGTATTGTGAAATCCCGTGTTTCGGATGCGTCCGATGTGCAATATGCTTTGAACGGAAAAACAATTCGATTCACAACCGTTCCGTCGGGAGATATGGTGATCGACGTGAACCGTCAGACGGCGCGTGTCGGAACGACAGACATCATGCAATATTACAACATTGTCTCCCGATGGATCGAACCCACTACGGGAGCGCAGACGGTCACGGGCGACGGCGTTGTGAAGTACAGAGAAAGGTGGAGCTGATGGAATTTTTCTTTGTAAACGCGGCGGGTCAAACGCAATTCACCCGCATGGATGCAGAATCCGCGCATTGGGTCGTTCAAGAACTCGCGTTTGATGCGGTTTTCCCCTATGACGAAAACAAGGTGATCGAGCGCGGTATGCGCGTTGCGTTCCGCGATTCTGTCACGGATAAATTCCAGATGTTTGAAATCCGGCAATGCGCCGACACCGAGCCGGATCACGGACAGAAAATAACAGCCGAGCATATCGCGGTCGCGGAATTGTCGGACGATCATATCGACCACGCAGAAATCACGAATAAGACAGCCGCACAAGCCCTCACGACCGTTTTGACGGGGACTTTGTGGTCGGTTGGTACGAATACCGCAAGCGGCACTTCCGACGCGGATATTGCGCGTGGCGACGTGTGGCAAGCGGTAAACGCAATCAAAGCGAATTGGAACGTCTACATTACGCCGCGTATCGTTATGAGCGCGCAGGGGCAGATTCAGGCACGATACCTTGACATCACTCCCGCAGGCGGTACGTTCAACGGCTTGCGGCTGTCCGTTCGCAAGAATTTCCTTGACCCTTCCGTAACATATAACGACGCGAACGTTTATACCGCCCTATACGGCTACGGCGGCACGGTGAACGATGCGGAGGTCACGTTCAAGGATGAAGTGTGGTCTGCGACATCGGAACACCCCGCGAAGCCCGCGAATCAGACGTATCTTGAAGACCCCGCCGCAACTGCATTATATGGTCGGAACGGTCGTGCGCGGTTCGGGTATTATCAGAACGCCGCGATCACCGATCCGGCTATTCTGCTCAATAAGACGTGGGAAGCCCTGCAAAGATGCAATAAACCGAAAATCGCTATATCGGGAACGTGCGTTGACCTGTACCGTCTAGGGTTCAAGGACACGCCGATTCAGCTTCACGATCTCGCCATTGTGGAGATCGAGGAAACGGGCGAGGTATTCCAAAAAGAGATTATCATGCTCGACGTGGACTTGCTCGATCCGTCGAATACCCGCGTGGACATCGGCGATTATATTCCGAACATCGTATATATCAACCGCGACACGGCAGACAAAGCACACGGCGGCGGTGGCGGCGGCGGGGTCGGGCAGACACCGAACGAAGCAGAGCAAAGCAATACGTTCGCGGAGTTCGCCAAAACGAACAACATGATCGGCATGGTCGTCGGCACTCGGAACGGCGGGTACTACGTCAAGGCTGCACAAATTATCCTTGCAATAAATCAGGACGGCGGGACGAACATCAAACTGCAAGCGGACACAATTGACATTGACGGTCTTGTTACGGCACTTGAAGCATTACAAATCAAAGTCCGCAATTTAATTGCAACAGGCAATATAACCAGTATGACATCTATAACGTGTCAAGGAACAATTTTTACGGCTGGTTTACGGTTTAATGATACAAATGTATCATGGATGCAGTTTGATGCGGTCGGAGATGTAGATTTCACGAATCAAACCGTAACGAAATATGCGTTACATTACTTGGGGCATGTATGACGAACATTGAATTGATTAACTCTTTATTAGACGATTTGAATAATATGCTGAAATCGTCTATGAACGGTCAGCAATTACAGGCGTGCGCGATCCTCACAGGGATTACGCAGAAACTTATAAATCTGCGGTCCGGCGTAGAAAGCGATCTAAAAAACAGGGATGAAATCATTGAAAAGCTGAAAAAAGAACTATGCAAACGCGGCGTTGAGGTCGCAGAAATAGGAGGCGTGAATGAATAACATAATCAAGCGCGTATGGAATCAGAACCGCATGGTCAATATCGAGGACTTGCGCGGCATGGCGTTTCAAGCCGAGGACGGCGGGCATACGTTCGAGATTTCCGGAATCAATGACGCGAGCGAAGCCGTTGAATTGTCTGGAACTGTTGCGGGCGTATTCATGCGCCCCGATGGAACGGACGTTGCGCTGACTGGCACGGCATCCGACGGCGTTGTATCTGTCACGCTTTCCGATGCTTGCTACGCGGTAGATGGTCGTTTCGGTTTATATATCTTTGTCACATCTAACAGTAAAAAGACCTGTGTATACGCTTGCATCGGCACGGTCGCGCAATCCTCATACGGAACGGTTGCGGGCGATACGCCTCAAAACGTGGTCGATCTCATCAACGCGATCAACGCGGCGGTTGCGACAATCCCCGCAGACTATTCCGACCTTATGGCGGCAATCGCGCCGACGTACTCCGACCAGTCCGTATATCCGGCGGGTGCGTATCGGTGGTATAACGGCGTTCTGTACAAATCAAAGGTTGCAATAACAACCGCCGAATCGTTCACGGCGGCGCATTGGAAAACGGTTGCGCTTGCGGATGATGTGAGCGATTTACAGAGCGCTTTAGATGAAGCAATCGAAGATTTTGCCGTCCCCACACAGGAAGCCGTGGACAACTGGCTGGCCGCGCATCCCGAAGCGACAACGACGGTACAGGATTCAAGTTTGACGGAGCAAAAGTTTACTGATTCTTTGAAACTGCAAACGATTAAAGATTATGTCACGCCGGAAATGTATGGTGCAGAAGGTGATGGAGTAACAGATGACACAGCGGCTTTCCAAAATGCTGTTGATGCTTGTTGCTCAAACGGTAGTGTTCTTGTATTGGTTCCCGGCAAGCATTACAAACTTACTGCAACAATAAATATTACAGCAAGAATGATTCTTGATGGAAGCGGAGCAAAAGTCACAAGCACAGCAGAATGGGCTTTTTATGTCCATAGTACAAATATGTGGGACGGCGAATTTACTGTGCTCCGCAATATGTATTTGATTTGTGTAAATGGCGTCAAAATTAAAAGCATTAGAACACAGCTTCTTAATTCAAGGATTCAGAACACAGGAACTGCAATTCTTGTGTTGGTTGGTAGTTATGAAAGCATTATAGATAGTTGCTATTTAGTTTCATTTACTGGTCAAACATCTCTTGGCATTCAATGTGAAGCATCAGATATTATCTTTAATAACATAACAGGATATGGACAAAAGATATTTATAAAAAATGTTGGGACGTCAAGCATATTTAACAATATACATGGGTGGCCTATTGACGAGGATTACGAAGGTAGCATTTTCTTCTATGAAAACTCAAATGCGTTTAGCGCGACTCTTTTCAATTGCCACAGCGACACATATCAATATGCAATCAGAAGCACAGCGAGTATGAATCATATTCAAGCAAATATAAAGAGTTTTATTTGTAATTGGTCAAACAAAGCAGAGGGATGGCTGTTTTATGCGGAATCTGATTCAGTATCTAAATGGGCATTTATGAGAGCTGATGTCAGTCTGAACACACTTCCTACAACATTTCACATTTGCAATGTTGCAGGGCTGTTTTGCTTAAATAATTACAATTTCAAATTGAGTAAGGACGATATTCAAACTGGCGCAAATTGCTATGCTGATGTGGCATCAATTGTTGTCGATGGAGATATTCTAAATGTGTATATTGCTGGGTCAGTAAATACAGCACAAAGAACAGATTTAGAATTATATATACCATACTGTAGATACTTTGGAGCATTTCAGAGTATATCAGTTATTATTAACCAACAAACATATGTTGGACAGATAGTAGCGTGGGGAGGAGACAAAGGTTTGCTTAAAATTCAATGTTCAAATGGATTTAGTGCAAATAGTGGGTATGTTCGGTATGTTGTTAATTTGACCAGAACATTATCTTTTGCAAAATCGTATGAGAACGATGCACAGTAAATTTCAAGAAAGTAACGGAGGGATAAAACTATCCGATTTCATCGACTACCTCGAGAAACAAGACGGCGTGTACAAAGCGCAGTTTGTGGAGGTTGAGTAAAATGGGTAACACAGTATATCTCGCTCACGCGGTCGGAGACGAACGCGGTCAGGCGTCGGGCGGCGCGGCTGGCGATCAGACTGGCAAAGAAGTACGCATCAGTTTTCAACAGAAAGGATCGTAAAAATGACAACAATCACAGAATTCATCGACCTGCTTTCCTCGCAGGTTGATCGCGGTATTTACGTATGGGGCGGGGACGGGCAAGACCTGAACGCCATGAGTGACCCTATCGCATGGATCGAACGCCGCGAGGAAGACCCCGAAAATGAGAAACGCGACATTGCGCTTTTTGAACAGCGCAAAAAGGACGGCGTGAACCCGATTCAGGCGTTCGACTGCTCGGGTCTCGTGTACTGGGCTCTGCACACGCTCGGCTTGCAGAAAACCGATCTTTCCTCTCGCGGGTTCTATTCGTTGTGCCGTCACATCGAGGAAAAAGACCTGCGCGTCGGCGATCTCGTTTTTCAACACGACGGAACGCAGATCGTTCATGTCGGCGTGTGCGTCGGAGAGGAACAGATCGAATGCAGAGGGCGTGACGTTGGCGTTGTGAAGAACAAACGCAAGGCTGGCTACTGGAACAGGTTTGGGCGGCTTCCGTGCTTCGAGAATGAACCTGAACCGTCACCCGAACCGACACCTGAACAGCCTTCACCGACTGAAAAGCTCGTGAAAGTAATCGGCGGCTCTGTACGGGTGCGCGACGGTAACGGAGCGGGAAACGTGCAGATCGGCACGGCACACAACGAAAAGTGGTACAAGGACCACAAAATCAATAAGCCGTCCGACACGTTCCCGTTGATCCGGCAATGCAAGGAATACCCGTACTGGTACGCGATCGAATACAAGGGACAGCTCGGTTATATCACGTCAATGCCCCGATATACGGAGGTCATCGAAAAATGACGGCGGTCATTGCATCACTCGGCGCGGCGTTGATCGCCGCCGCCGTGTCTATCATTTCCCTGTGCTTGCAAAGAAAATGGAAAAAGCAGGATCAAAGCGCCGGAAAGCTGGATGAGCTCGCAGGACAGGTCCAGTCGGTCAAAAATACGCTTGATCGGCACATCGCAACGGACGCAGAAAATGACGCGCGGCAAGCTCGCCGCCGGATCATCGCGTTCGCGGATGAATGCCGCCGCGAAGAGCAGCACAGCGAAGAACACTTTGACAACGTGCTCGAAGATATAACATTTTATCGGCAATACTGCGACGACCATCCTAAATTCAAAAACGAAAAGGCGTCGCATTCCATCCGCTATATCGAAGACGTTTATGATGTAACAAAACGCAAAAATGCGTTTATTTGAAAGGAGATCAAAAAAATGAAACTTCCGAACAAAGTCTATGATGTTTTGAAATGGATCACCTTGGTTGTGATTCCCGCGCTTGCGACCGCATACGTCGGTCTGTCCGCAATTTGGGGCTTTCCCTATGCCGACGCGATCAGCAAAACCGCCTGTGTGGTCTGTACGCTCCTCGGCGCGTTGCTCGGCATTTCCACGGCAGAATATAACGCCGCGAAGAAAGAGCCGTTCAAATGGCACGACAAAGAAATCGACGAATAAAATCTTCCGGCGTTGGTCATGCGCCGGATGGTGCTCCTCCTTGCCCCCGCTTCGGCGGGGGTTCTTTTTTATTCGAGCATAGCCATTCGCTCCGCTAAAACCTTGGCTGTATGAAACGCTATGCTGATATTCTTTTCTCGGTCGAGTGTGATATGGTCAAGAAACGCCCTCCAAAAGACCGCCTTTTTTTCAAGTGTCAGTTTCCCGTACATCTCGGAAAAATCCGTCGCGACTTCCGGAAGGTCCGGCGCGGGTTCGAGGTCCGCAAGCCGTTCCTCTATCTCTTTCCGGCGGCGGTCGTATTCGGCGCGCTCCACGATCCCGTCCATGTAAAGCTCCGTCAGCCGTCGGTTCTTCTCTGTCAGCTTCCGGCGTTCTGCGGTGACGGCGCGGTTGTCCTTTTTCCTTTGCTTCACTATCACTTTGTAACGGTCGAGTTCCGGCGCGATCATGGACAGCACTTTCTTTTCCAGTTTCCCTTGTTCGATGCAAACGCCGTGCGCGTTTTTGCACGTGTACAGATAATAGCGATCATCAGGGCAGTTTGCACGTAGCGTAGAGCCGCATACGGCGCATTTCACCATTCCCGAAAAGATGTATTCCCCTCTGTGCTTTTGCGCCGTAAAGACGCGCTTGGGGCGTTGTAGCGCATCCCACTCGGCGGGCGGTATGATTGGTTCGACGAAATCCACGATCCCGCGAAATTCACCCTTGTAAATCTGATTCCGAAGAATGCGGTCTATCTGCGTAGGAGAATACTCTATCCCGTGCCGTTCCCGCACCGCTTCGACGCATCGTTGCAGATTGTATGACCGTTTGAACGCCTCGAAAACCGTTTTGACGATTGGCGCGGTCGATGGGTCAATTACAAGGAAATTGCCGTCCTCGCGTTTTTCTGTGGTATATCCGACTGGCGCGGCGTGCGGCGGGAATGGATATCGACCTCTGCGGACTTCCGCGTCCTGTACGAATTTTATGCGCTGTCCCGTCTGCTCGGCTTCCAACTGCGCCGTTCCGATCATCACTTGCACCTGAAACCGCCCGGTCGGCGTGACCGTTTCAAGGTATGGCTGTTCAACAGCGATCCACGCAACGCCCGCCTTTTCGAGCCATTCTTCTACCTTGTAGTACGCGGCGGCGTTTCGCGTCCATCGGGTCAAATCTTTAAAAAGCACAATCTGAAACTTGCCCTTTTCCGCGTCCGCGATCAGCCGCAAGAGTTCCGTCCGCTTATCAAGCGACTTTGACGCGCTTTTCCCCTCGTCCGCGTATACGTCTAAAACGGTCAATCCGTGCTCGTCTGCGTACCGCCGCAAAAGCTCCTCTTGCGCGGCGAGCGAATACCCGTGCATTGCCTGTTCCGATGTGGACACACGAACGTATAGAGCCGCTTTTTGCATTTATTTCCTCCGTTTTTGCAATAAAATTGCAAATTTCGCAAAAATAACTATCAAAATCGACCGTTTTTATAAATGAGTTTCACTTTTAGGTCGAACTCGTTTTGAAACCGTGACATTTTGTCACCTTTTGAACTGCCTACAATATGTAGGCGATTGACCCGTTACGGACCGTCACGCATTGCCACGCCGCGCCTATTCCGCGTTTCGTGCCTATGACGATAGAGAACACACCTACGGCAGAAAACCGAAAATACGGCGTTTCAGCGCGTTTCGCTGTCCATCTTCATCCGCATTGCGGCTCGCAAAAGCTCGGTTTGCTTTTCTGCGGGGAGCGTTCGGAACATATCAATCAATAACTGCTCGTCATCCGTCAGATTGTTTTTCGCCCGCATTTCTTCCATGAAGCCGAGGATCAGGGAATCGTCCTTGCTTTCCGGCTCGTCCGTATCGTCAAAATACGAAACATCAACCCCGAAATAGTCCGCGAGCTTTTCAAGCGCACGGAAAGACGGTTGCGATCCTTTGCGCCATCCTGTCACGGCGGCGCGGGTGATTCCTATGTTCTGCGCTACCCGCGATTCGGATTCCCCACGCTGATAACACAACTCCCGAAACGCCTCATACTTGAACATAAAAATTTCCCCCTTACAATGTAAATTTACCACTTGACAAACTTAACATAGTTTAGTATAATACAAGAGGATGGTAAACAAAGTAAACCATCCGCACCGACGCGGAGGGGCTCGGTGGTATGGTGATATGTGGCAATAACAGTATACCACAACTCCCGCGAAAGTGTCAAGTGTGTAAAGTGAAAAAGGAGGAAGCATGGAAAAGAAATGGCTGACCCCTGCCGAGATCGCCGAACAATGCGGCGTTACCACGATGGCGGTATGGGCGTGGATTCGGCGCGGGAAATTGAAAGCGTATCGTTTCGGTCGTTCGTACCGCATCGACGAATCGGATTTCCGAGATTTCATGGAAAACGCGAAACCGAGACAATGACTGACATTCTCAATCTTCTCGCCTACCTCGTGTACGGCGACAACGAAATCGAAATCAAGGAGGAAAAGAACAATGGAGGCAATGAATGACGGATTTGTGTATCTGCTCGCGTTTGGCGTGATCGTTCTCGGCGGGCTTCTGATCGTGCTTCTCGTGCGGCTTGTGTTCGACATCCGCGAACGCATCAAGCAGAAAGACCTTGACGATCTCCGGCTGAAATGCAAAGAACTGAAAGCCGACAAGGACGCGGCGATCATTAAAGTGGCAAACCTGACGGCAGAAAATATCGTTCTGCGCGGTCTTAACGCGGGACTTGCGGCAGAAAACCGCGAACTGCACGGGGTCAATTCTGACCTTATGGACGGAAAGACCGTCACGTTTATTCGCGGTAAAAGAATCGAGGTGCTGTGAATGTGGATTTGTAACGACTGCGGATATGTGTTCGAGAATCCCCGCGAATATTACGAACACGACACGGGCTACCACGGCGCGGACTGTCCGCATTGCGGAAGCGACGACATCGACGAAGCGGAACGGTGCGCCGAGTGCGACGAGTGGGTCAATGAAAAGAACCTCGTGAACGGCTACTGCCCCGCCTGCATCGCAAAACACGCCGCAGACTATGAGACAGTCAAGGCATACGGCGCAGACCGCAAGGAAGCGGTCGAGATCAACGGATTCCTTGCGTGGGCGTTTTCGACGGAAGAAATCGAAGAAATCCTTGAACGCGAATTGAAGAACAGCGGGAACGCGGAAAAGGACGCGCATACGTTCGCAACGGACGATACCGACGATTTCACGAACTGGCTGAACGAAAGGAGCGCAGAATGAACCCATACGAAACACTTTCCCCGCAGGCGCGGACGATCTACGACCACCTGACGGAACACGGCTCGATCACGAGCGCGGAAGCATATGAAAAGTTCGGCATCTATCGTGCGGCAAGCCGGATGCACGAAATCCGCAAGGCGGGAATCGGCATCAAGACCACAATGAAAACAGGGAAAAACCGCTTCGGCGTTGACTGCCGTTTCGCGGAATATTCCTTGGAATAAAAACGAAATCAAGGAGGAACACATGGAACAGAAAGCAAGCGTATTTGAAACGCTGAACGCGGTGAACGTCAACGGACACACCGAGAAAAAGAACGGGCTGACGTATCTTTCGTGGGCGTGGGCGTGGGCTGAGATCAAAAAGGCATTCCCCGAAGCGTTCTACACGATTTACGAGAACAAAGACGGATGGAACTATCACACGGACGGCAGAACGGCATGGGTCAAAACTGGCGTGACGATTGATGGTATCGAGAACATCGAATACCTCCCCGTTATGGATTTCAAAAACAAGTCCATTCCGTTGGAGCAGATTACGTCGTTCGATGTGAACAAGGCAATTCAAAGATCGCTCACCAAAGCTTGTGCAAGGCATGGTCTCGGACTTTACATCTACGCAGGGGAAGACCTTCCCGAAGCTGAACAGACCCCGATTGAACGCCCTGTGAAAGACGCGGCAATCGAGGCGGGACTTTTGCGGACGCAAATTCTCACCGTTGCGGAGGGTGATCTCGACCGCGTGAATGACTACATAAAGCGGTACACGAACGGGATGTACACCAATATGGACGATCTGAACGTCGATCAGCTCCGCACGATAAAGGTCAATATCACGAAGGCGAAACAGAATGCGAGCAAGTAAACCATGTTTGTGGAATCAATACGGCGATGGATGGCGGCTGTCCCTGCTACTCTCGCCAGATTCCTTGAACGATGCGCGGCGGCTGATCGACGAACTGAAAGACAAAGACCTTGACGTTGATGTGAAACAGCACCGCGAAAAGCGATCCCTGACGGCGAACGCCTACGCATGGAAACTGATGAGCAAGATCGGGAAAGCCGTCACGCCGCCGATCCCGAACGAAGAAGTCTACGAGATGATGCTCCGGCAATACGCGCCCGTTCAGATCGTCAGCGTACCGAAAGAGGTTGATCTCAAAGAATACGTCCCGCATTGCGAGGCATGGGCTGAATCCGGCGACATGACGTACTGGAAGGTCTACAAGGGAAGCTCAGAGTATGACAGCAAAGAAATGTCGGTGTTCATCGATGGAATAAAAGCGGAAGCTGAACAACTCGGCATTGAAACACTCCCGCCGGACGAATTACGGAGGTTATATGCACAGGTTGACGAAGTACACGGACATTCCGAAAGCCGTTAAAATCCGCGTATGGGAACGCGACGGCGGACGGTGCGTACTCTGCGGGACTACGCGGGCGGTATCTCCGAACGCGCATTACATTCCCCGATCCGCGCTCGGTCTCGGCATCGACGAGCGAAACATCTTCTGCGCCTGCCTGCGCTGTCATTCATTGTATGACAACAGCCCGCAGCGCAGGGACATTAAAGACAGATTGACGGGCTATCTCTCGTGGCGGTACGGCGAAAACTGGATCACCGACGAGGACGAGCTTAAATACCACAAGGGTATGGACTACGTTATCAGACAATACGAATATCAAGGAGGAACAGAATGAACAAGCTGACAATCATTGGAAATTTGACCGCAGACCCCGAAATGCGCTCCACGCCGTCCGGCGTAACGGTCTGCACGTTCACGGTCGCAGTAAACCGCCGCTTTGCGAACGCTGACGGCGACAGGATCACGGACTTTTTCAGGGTCAACGCATGGCGGCAACTCGGAGACACTTGCGGGAAATACCTTGCCAAAGGTCGGAAGGTCGCCGTTGTCGGCGAACTGCAAGCGAGGACTTATCAGGCGAAAGACGGAACGACCCGAATGTCGCTTGATGTGGCGGCTGACGAGGTGGAGTTTCTTTCGCCGAAAGAATCTGACAGCGCGACGGTGCAGAACGGAACGGTCACGCTGGACAAGCCGCAGAACGACGGCTTCACGGACATTTCGAGCGACGATCTGCCGTTTTGACCTATGAAGTACCTGAAAGTCTTTACAGACTTCGTTGCTGACATGAAAGAACTCGGTGAAGCGGAGCGCGGTCGGCTTTTCACGGCTATGCTTGAATACGCGGAAACAGGAGAAGAACCCGCGCTCCGAGGCAACGAGCGTTTCGTGTGGGGAACAGCGAAGAAGAACATCGACAATCAGCGCGATTCATACGAAAAACGGTGCGAAATCAACCGTCAGAATATTACGAATCGTTACGAATCGTTACGAACCGTTACGAACGCCTACGAATCGAAACAAGACAAAGACAAAGAAAAAGACAAAGAAAAGAATAAAAAAACTATAAAGCGGTTTACACCGCCGACGGTTGAAGAAGTTCGGTCATACTGCACCGAGCGCGGAAACAATGTTGACCCGCAGACCTTTGTAGATTTCTACAAGGCGAAGGGATGGATGGTCGGATCGAACAAAATGAAGGACTGGCGGGCTTGCGTCCGTACATGGGAGAAAAACCGCGTGGATCGCGGACGCGGGAAACAGAATCCGGCGTTGAACTACAATCAGAACCCGATCAGCGAGACAGATTTCAACGCGCTCGTGGTCGATTTAGGAGGTACAGAATGACAAACGCAGAACTGATTAAGGCGTTGCGGAATTGCGCGGCAACATGGAATACGATTGATGATTGTAATGTTGCGGGATGTCCGTTTACCGCTTACGGATCAATGTGCCTCGACACAATGTTGGAAGCCGCCGCCGACGCGCTTGAAGCGGCTGAAAAGCGGATTGCGGAACTTGAAGCGCAGTTGCCGAAAGAGGGCGAGTGGATATGGGAGAATTACTGTTGGCATTGTTCCGTTTGCGGTGAAAATCCAACGCGAGGAATGGGATATGTGCAAGGAAAGAACGAACTTTTCAGAGTATGCCCGAACTGCGGCGCGAGAATGAAAGGAGAACAGGAATGAGCGAACAGAAACTGAAACCATGTTCGTTCTGCAACGTGACGAAAAAACGAAAATATTATCGCAAATGCGGAATATGTGGGGAACGACATGAACAGTCCGAAATGATTAGGGATAATGGTTCTCCAAATGGTTGGCTGTGTATGGATTGTCATATTGACAAGCATACAGAATGGTATATCTAAAGCGAAGGAGAACGAACGATGAGCAAGCTGATTGTTGAGATGGAGATGCCGATTGGCTGTACATGGACAGATGAAAACGAGAACGGTCACCATTGTCCATTACTTGATATTGATTGTGATTGCGTATTACAAGAAAAAGGTCGAAAAATAGGATGGGACGAACAGTACGCAAACTGTCCCATCAAAGGCGAGCTGGTGCTGTGTGGGAAGTGCTATTACAAGGATGAAAAAAGGATAATGGATGAAGATGCACTATGGTGTAGAAAACATCATATGTACGTGACAGCCGATTGGTTCTGCGCGGACGGCGAAAGGAGAACGGATGAATAGCAATCGCAAAGGCAAGGTCTATGAGCGCGAGATCGCAAAGTACCTGCGCGAACACGGCTACACAGATGCGCACCGAGGACAGCAATACCACGGCGGCGCGGATTCGCCGGACGTGGTGGGTCTCGACGGCTTCCACATCGAGGCGAAGCGCACGGAACGCTTTGACCTGTACTGCGCACTCGCACAGAGCCGCAGGGATGCGGGCGACGGTGAAATACCGATTGTGATTCACCGAAAAAACAACAAGGAAAGCGTGGTCGTGATCGCGCTTGACGATTTCATGGAGGTATTGCATGGACGCTGACCGTAGAGACTGGACGAACCAACACGGATATAAAGTGCCGACCGAGACCGAGGCGATCCGGCATCTGACCGACGAGGAAACGCAACTGAACAAGGCGCGGCAACTGTACGGAATTTTCGTTCGGAACTGTTGTTTGGTCGGTTTTCACCTGAACGACTTTGAAATCGAAATCCACGGAAAGAAATACAGAATGGAGGACTTGAAAAGAACATGACGGTTAAAGAAGCCCGCCGATACCTCCGCAAATGGAAATCGGCAGAGAACGCGCTAAAACGTCTACAATCGGAAAAGGCGCGTCTTGAAGAAAGTCTCCGAACACGCTACGAACTGGACGTTCCTGCGCCGGACGGACAGCCACACGGGAACAAAATCACGCATCCGACCGAGGACAAGGCGTTGAACATCGTAGAACTGGCTGACGAGTACCGCGAACGCCTGACGGAGTGCGAGCAGAGAATCAAGCGCAACGTCGAACTGCTCCGATGGGTAGACTACGCGCTTGCGCTTGCAGAACACGCGGACATTTTGAGGTCGTACTACTACGACAAAAAGACCATGCCCGTCATTGCGTCAGAAATGCACATTTCGACCGCTACGGCGTGGCGGTATGAACGGATCGGCGTTGCGTCGATTTGCGCGATTTGAGGTATTCCGCATGAACTGCGAATTGTACAACGACAATTTCCAAAACTACAAGGTATACGGCATACCGAAGGCGCAACTGGTTATAGCGGATATGCCCTATCAACTCGGATCGAACGCATACGGGTCGAACCCGCAATGGTACGTTGACGGCGACAACAAAAACGGAGAATCCGCGCTTGCCGGAAAGTCCTTTTTCAGAACCGAGGAGATATTCAAGATTCCCGAGTTCATGCACTTCTGCTCGAAAATGCTTATCAAAGAGCCGAAGCAGACGAACAAAGCCCCCGCGTTCATCGTTTTTTGCGCGTTTCAACAGATTCCTATGCTCGTGGAGTACGCGGAAAAATACGGGTTCGCGCATTATTACCCGCTTGTGTTTATCAAGAACTTTTCCGCGCAGGTGCTGAAAGCAAACATGAAGATCGTCGGTGCCACGGAATACGCCTTGGTTTTCTACCGTGACAAGCTCCCGAAGTTCAACGGCGGCGGCAAGATGGTATTCAACTGGTTCGAGTGGAAAAAGGACGGAAAAGACGTGCCGAGCATTCACCCGACGCAGAAGCCGATCTCGGTGCTGAAACGGTTGATCGAGATATTCACCGACGAAGGCGACGTTGTGATCGACCCCGTTGCAGGAAGCGCGTCAACGCTTCGCGCCGCATACGAGCTTGGGCGAAACGCCTATGGATTCGAGGTTGATAAGGGCTTCTATAAAGCCGCAAAGGAAAAGATGCTCGTGAACATGACGCAAGACCTATTCACGATTCAGGCACTTGCAGACAAAGACGCAGAGCGCGAAGAACGGAAACGGATGTACGCGCTCGATATTTGAGAAATCAAGGAGGCACACGATGAACAACGCATATCCTGACTACGCTTCTACCCCGCGCCCTCGGTTTTGGATGACCGACGCGCAGATGCGCCGCCTGTACCGTCAAGCGGATAACAAGGTGCATCAGGTCCGCGTCCTCGCGGAATTGAACGCGAGAAGCATCAAAGACACCGTTGAAAAACTGGAATCAATCGGGTGCGAGGTTGACCGTCAGAAAGTGACCGCTATTCGCGTTAAGACGAACCGAAAGGCATGGACGCAAGCCGAGGTCGAAAAACTGTTCGAGATGAAACGCGCAGGGCGTTCATGGGAGGAAATCGGCTACGAGTTGAACCGCCATCCAATGGGAGTTCAGGACAAGTATAGGCGGATAACCCTCGGATTGGAGAAAGGGCGTGAGACGGTTACGCCAGAAAATGATACGGTTTGACCGAAAATTGATACGATTTGCGAAAAATTGAGACGCTTTTTTCTGAAAAGCATGGTAAAATGGTACTATGAAAAAGCCGGAGAAAATCCGGCTTTTTGCGTTCGCGCTTCTTTCCTTCCTTGATTTCGAGCGGACGCACGGCGCGGTCTTTGTTCTTTTCACCCGCGCCTTTCTTTGAACATTGAACGGGGTACATCCCATAGGTGGCGCACGGGGTTTTTCTCCTTTGTTTGACCGTGCGCCTTTTGCATTTTCCCGCGCAAGCGGTTTTTATATGGAGGAGCACATGAACCTGACACCCGACCTTGAAATCGTGTACCTTGATCCGCACGACCTCACGCCATACGAGGGCAACGCCCGCAAGCATGGCGACGTTGACGTGCAGGGCATCAAGGACAGCATCGAAACCGACGGATTCAATGATCCTATCGGCATTTGGGGCGACAATAACCTGATTGTCGAAGGACACGGGCGGCAGCTCGCCGCAATCGCGCTCGGCATGGAGAAAGTACCCTGCATTCGGTTGGATCATCTGACCGACGCACAGCGCAGGGACTACGCGATCCGGCACAACCGCACCGCCGAGCTGTCCGAATGGGACGAAGCGAAAAAGCAGATCGAACTGGAAGCCCTTAAAATGGAGGGCTTCGACGTGGGCGAACTGTTTGAACTGGATGCGCTGAATGGGGGGGGCGGTACAGAAACAGACGGCAAGAGCGCCGCCGATCCGCAGGCAAAGCTATCTGATAAGTTTATTATACCGCCGTTTTCAGTGCTTGATACCAGACAAGGGTATTGGAGAAACAGGAAGCAGATATGGAAAGAAAAAATAAACGATAGAGGGCAAGCAAGACCTGTTCAGGTTATAAGTAAATCCCTGCAAAAGTATAATGATGAACACTACGAAGATGCAAGCATTTTAGACCCCGTTCTTTCGGAGATTATGCTTAAATGGTTTGCTCCAGAAAACGGCGATGTTTTTGATGTTTTTGCCGGAGATACTGTATTTGGGTATGTGAGCGGATACCTTGGGTATAACTTTACAGGAATAGAATTGCGAGAAGAGCAATGCCAATTTAACCGTGAAGCATGTAACGGGCTGTCGGTGCAATATATTTGTGATGATGGGAGGAATGTCAATAACCATATTGCTGTAGAAAGTCAAGATATGTTTTTCAGTTGCCCGCCATATTTCGATATTGAAGTATATAGCGAGTTGGAAAATGATGCAAGCAATCAAAAGACATATTCGGATTTCTACAACATAATTGACAAGGCGTTTTCCAACGCTATCCAATGCCTAAAGGACAACCGATTCGCTGTGGTAGTATGCGGAGATATAAGGAATAAGAAAACTGGCGAATACTATCGATTCCCTGATGACATAAAATCCACATTCCAGAAAAACGGAATGATGTTTTACAACGAGTTAATTCTTGTTGATAATATAGGGACGGCGCGGTTAAGGGCGACAAAATACATGGAAGTTCGAAAAGTAGCAAAAACCCATCAAAATGTGCTTGTATTTTATAAGGGCGATACACGGCGCATTAAGACTGAATTCCCTATTATAGAGGTGTCATATGCAAGCGCAGATATGGAATTATAGCGACTGGATATGCGAGACCGATCCTGACGCGCTGAAAAGCGAATACGATAAGATCATTCGCAACGCGGGATTCGGTGTGCTGAATGAGGTCGAACACTACTTTCGACCGCAGGGATATACGAAGCTGTACCTGCTGTGTGAAAGTCACTTCGCGATACATACGTTTCCAGAAGAAGGGAAAACATATATCGAGCTGTCAAGCTGTAACAAACCTTATTATGAGGCATTTGTGGCTATGCACAAGGCGGTGAAAAGAAAATGGTCGATTTCGCAACGCACCGCGCCGAGATAAAGCGCGTACAGGCAGAACTGAACAGATCCGACCTGTCATACAGGCGGCGGCATGATTTGAAAAAATACCTCGGACGGCTTCATAAGGAACTGTCCGAA
>CAMORL010000006.1 GCA_946623765.1 uncultured Clostridia bacterium | reverse complement strand
GCATGTTGATGTCGCGGAACAGAATGCCGTACAGCGCGTCGTTCAGCATGACGTCAAGCCGTTCCAGAGCGCCCATCGCGGCGATCTCCGGCATGCACAGACCCGAACAGTAGTTGCACAGCCGGATGTAGCGGTGCTGTTCCTCGCCGACCTCGTCAAGCGCGGCGCGCATCAGCCGGAAGTTTTCCTGCGTGGCGTAGGTGCCGCCGAAGCCCTCGGTCGTCGCGCCGTAGGGGACGTAGTCCAAAAGCGACTGACCCGTCGTACGGATGACCGCGATGATGTCCGCGCCCTGCTTTGCGCCGGCTTTCGCCTGAATGATGTCCTCGTAGATATTTCCGGTCGCAACGATGATGTAGAGGTACGGACCCTGCTTGTCGCCGAAGCGTCCGAGGTATTCGTTGCGCTTTGCGACGTTCCTGTTGATCCGTTCTATTGCAGCGTCGATATGCGGCTGAAGCGCTTTGCGGATTTCGTCTTCGCTGCGCGCCGGCAGTTTATTGAGGTCGAGCTCGCCTCTGTCGATCGCTTCCGCGACGCCCTGCGGCGTAAGACCGGTTTCGAGCATTGCCGTGCCGAGCATCCATGCCGCGCCCATCGGCAGCAGCGCGTTCTCGGTCAGGTAATCCACGACGACGTTCGGCATGGGAACGTCCATGTCGTTGACGCCGTCGATGCCCAAAAGCCTGCAGACGGTACGTTCGACCGTGACGGTGGTGTGTACGTCAATGAACCGCTGCACATCCGCCGCGACGTGCGCCGCGCTTGCGCGCGCTTCATTGACAAGATCTGAATTCAAGCCGAGTTTGCTTTCCATACCGTGCCCTCAGTGCTTGACGTGCCGCTCGTTGCGAAGAAGCTTCGTCGGCTCGAGATAGTGCTGCTTCGTGCCCTCGGCAACGTATGCAACGCCGGTCTTTTCGATCTTCTTCTTGCCCGTGCATACATCGCAATGACAGTTCTGCACATAATGGTCCGGTTCGGTATACGACGTGATAACGCCCTCGAAGTTGCGGAGAATGACCTTTCTCGGCGTCTGCGAAATGAGATACGTCGGCATGACGGGGGTCTTGCCGCCGCCGCCCGGCGCGTCGACGACGAACGTCGGTACGCAGTAGCCGGACGTGTGACCGCGCAGCGCTTCCATGATCTCGATGCCCTTCGATACCGGGGTGCGGAAGTGCGAAAGACCGAGGGACGGGTCGCACGCATAGATGTAGTAGGGACGCACGCGCATCTTGACAAGCCCGTGAACCAGTTCCATCATGACGTGGCTGCAGTCGTTGATCCCGGCAAGCAGCACACTTTGATTGCCCAGCGGAATGCCGGCATCCGCGAGCATGGCGCAGGCTTTTGCCGCTTCGGGCGTGAATTCCTTCGGCGTGTTGAAATGCGTGTTGAGCCAGATGGGATGATACTTTTTCAGCATATTGCAAAGCTCGGGCGTAATGCGCTGCGGGCATACGACCGGCGTGCGGGAGCCGAGACGGATGATCTCGACGTGCGGGATCTCGCGAAGGCGGGAAATGATGCTTTCGAGCAGTGCGTCGCCGACCATCAGCGCATCGCCGCCGGAAAGCAGTACGTCGCGCACTTCGGGATGGTTGCGGACGTATTCGATGCACTTGTCGATCTGCGCCATCGGAACGCCGCAGTCGTTCTGTCCCGCAAAACGGCGGCGCGTGCAGTGACGGCAGTACATGGAGCACATGTCCGTAATCAGGAACAGTACGCGGTCCGGATAGCGGTGGGTAAGACCCGGCGTCGGGGAATCGGTGTCCTCGTGCAGCGGGTCCGCGTCTTCATAATCGGCGTATTCAAGCTCTTCCGCGCGCGGGATCGCCATCTTGCGGATCGGATCGTAGGGATCGTCGAGATCGATCAGCGAGAGATAGTACGGCGTGATCGCCATGCGGAGCTTGCCGAGCGTTTTCTTAATGCCTTCCTCCTCTTCGGCGGTCAGCGTCATGATCTTTTTCAGGTCGTCGAGCGTTTCGGCACGATTCCGGACCTGCCAGTGCCAATCGTTCCACTGCTCTTCCGGAACGTCGGCGAAAAGACCGTTGCGGGTTTTCATACAGATACCTCCTGTTGTCGGAATAGAGACTGCGAGAGCAGGACGTTTGTCCTACTCTCGCGGGGGATTGTCAGCAGTATTTTTCGTCGAACAGCTTGCGGAGCTTTTCGTTCTCGCGGAGCACGTTCAGCGTGATCTCGGCGTGATTCTTGGTATAGCCGTTGCCGACGATCATGGTGACGTCCTTGCCGACGCCTTCCGCGCCGAGCGCCGCCTTCGTGAAGGAGGTCGCCATGGAGAAGAAGTAAACGAGACCGTCGTCGCGAACCGGCAGGATCGCGCTCATTTCGCAGGACTCGATATTGACGCAGCTGATGGAGATGTCGTATTCCTTGCCGCCGTTGGCTTCAAGCGCTTTTTCAAGCACTTCGACGGGCTTCGTGCAGTCTGCAACGATGACGTCGGTGTATACGCCGAGCTCGATCAGAGCCGGAACCTGCTTCGGGTTTCTGACGACGCCGACGACCTTGCCGTTCGGTCCGACCTTCTTCAGAGCTTCCCAGCCGCAGAGCACGCCGCTCTTGCCGTTTGCGCCGAGGATCAGGACAGAATCGCCTTCCTTCGGGAGCTTTCTTGCCTGTGCGGGCGCGCCGGCAACGTCCAGCGCTGCAAGCGCCAGCGCCTCGGACATGTCCTCGGGCAGCTTTGCATAGATTGCGGATTCAAACAGAACCGCCTGACCGTCGATATCGACGCGGTCGATGTCCTTGTGGATCGCCTTGATACGGTCGATCTTCAGCGGCGTCATGGAAAGGGAAACGAGGGATGCGATCTTGTCGCCGACCTTGAGGTCGAAATCCGGCTTCTTAAGGAGGTCTTCGCCGATGTAAGCGACTTTGCCGATGAACATGCCGCCGGAACCGGTGACCGGGTTCTGCTGCTTGCCGCGTTCCGCCACGATGCCGAGGATCATTTCGCCGATCTTCTGCTCGTCGCCGCCGCATGCTTCTTCGATCTGCGTGAACGATGCGGAGTCGATGTTGAGCGAAATGACATCACAGATGATTTCGTTGCTGTAACGCTTCGTCATGTCGTTGTCGATCTTCCATGCCGCCTGGGTCAGAACGCCCTTCGGCTCGATGACGCGGTGGGTACCGTACTTGTTGCCCTTTAACTGTTCCATTGTAAATCCTCCTGAAATTTATTTTGATAGATCTTGTATCCGGTTTTTACTGACGCGGCTTCATGCCGAGGATCGCTCTCGCCTCGTCGGGCGTTGCAATCTCTCTGCCGAGTTCCTTTGCAAGACGCACGACCTTTTCGACAAGCTCGCCGTTCGACGCCGCCTTGTGTCCTTTGCCGAGGTACACATTGTCCTCGAAGCCGACGCGGACGTTGCCGCCCATAATGATGCCTGCCGCCGCCATCGTCCATGCGGATCTGCCGACGCCGGTGACCGTCCAGGTCGAGCCCGCGGGGAGTTTGTTGACCATGAACGCAAGGTTGTCGACCGTTGCGGGCGCGCAGCCTGCAACGCCGAGCACGAAGTTGAACTGCATCGGCGCGCCGGGCACTTCGCCCTTCTTTGCCATGTTGAGAACGGTGTCGAGGTGACCGAGTTCGAAGCATTCGTATTCGGGCTTGATGTTGTTCTCGATCATGCGTTTGCCGAACGCGCGCATGGTGGGCATCGTATTTTCAAATACGTCGTCGCCGAAGTTGCAGGTACCGCAGTCGAGCGTCGCCATCTCGGGGAACAGCTCGGTGGGCTGCAGACGTTCTTCGGGCGTCATGCCGGTTGCGCCGCCGGTCGACGGGATCATGATGACGTCCGGAAGCTCTTTGCGGATCGCATCCATAACGACGCGGAAGCGCTCACGGTCCTGCGTGGGCGTGCCGTCGTCTTCACGAACATGCACGTGAATGATCGCCGCGCCTGCTTCATAGGCAAGTTTTGCTTCGCGGACCATTTCTTCAACGGTGTAAGGAACGGCGGGATTGTTCGCCTTGGTGACTTCTGCGCCGCAGATTGCAGCGGTGATGATAAGCTTTTCCATCGGTTCCCTCCGGTTATTTGTCCTGGCTGTGATCGATGCGCTGGCAGTTCTTCGGCGTTACGCAGGTTCCGTGCGCACGGCAGACCACGACCGGTTCCGGCAGCACTTCCGCCGCGCTCGGGCTGATGTCCGGACGCGCCTGAATGACTTTACGCGCTTCAAACGTCATGCCGCGGGAGGTGTTTCCGACGCGGTCGATCTCGCCGTAGGCTTCGATGTAGTCGCCTGCATAGACCGGCGCGAGAAACTCCACCATGTCGTAAGCGCAGAACAGACCTTCGTCGCCGTCGCACTTGATGAGAAGCTCGGTTGCGACATCGCCGAACAGATGCACCATATGCGCACCGTCCACGAGGTTTCCGCCGTAGTGCGCGTCCTTTGCGCTCATGCGGAGCCGGATCATAGATGTGATTTTTTCCATGTGTCATTCTCCTTCGCAGATTTGAATTTTGAACGGGACACAGCGTTTCCGGAGTCTTCGTGCCTTTTTGCGTAAAAAAAGGCGCTGTCGGTCGAAGATCGACCAATAGCGCTCCATGTTCTTTGAACATGACAGCATCACGGCTTACACCGCAATGCCAGAAACCGGATCGGACAAATCCGATTCCTTCGGCGACCAGCCCCTTTCCCGCACGATCTTTCGGCTGCCCAAGCCGTTCGGACGGGTACCCTGCTGCCGCACCTCTATTGAAGACCTGAAGAAAATCTGTAAAAAAATTATACCCGATTCTTCGGTCCGTTGTCAAGGAGTTTCCTTATTGTTTATATGCTTGCTCGATGCGCTCGAGAATCTCCGGTTTCAGCGAAAGCATCCGGCAGATGTTCAGCGCGTCCTTCGGACAATCGGCTTTGCCTTCGACCCGGTACAGCCCGTAGTTCATATGCCGCGCAATGACCGAGATGCCGTCTTCAACGCTTGCGGAGAGTTCGGCTTTGATCTGTTCCGGATCGACGTCTTTCAAGCCGATGATCTGATAATGCGTGTTCGCATATTCCGCAACGCCGTCGTAATGCGTCGCAAGGATCGAGATTGCGTTTGCGCCGTTTAAGTATCGCGTGACAGCCTGCACGATGAGGGCGCCCTCGTCCGGATTCGTGCCGCGCGCGAACTCGTCGAGCAGAAACAGCGAGTAGCCCTTTTCGACCTCCTTGAGCGCTTCGTTGAAGCGTACTATCTCCGAGCCGAATCCGGACAGACCCGATTGCATCGACTGAGCGTCGTCAAAAAGCATCTTCACGCTTTCGAACATCGGCAGCCTTGCACGCTTTGCGCAGACCAAAAACCCCGCATGCATCAGCAGCACATTCAGCGCGATCGTCTTCATGGCGACGCTTTTGCCGCCCATGTTCGCGCCCGTGATGACCGTCGCGCCGGAATCGGCCGCAATCGAAACGGGGACGAAACTGCGTCCTTTTTTCTGCAGAAGATCGCAAAGCTCCGGGTTTATCATGTCGGTCAGTTCCAGAGCCGTTTCGGTGATCTCCGGACGCACGCAGCGGTACCGCACGGCGAACAGCGCTTTCTGAATCAGAAAATCAAGGCGTCCTGAGGCATCCGCGTCGCTTTGCATGGCGGAAACGCAGGGGAGAAGCGCTTTGCACATCGCGGCTCGGATCATGCGTTCCTCGGTTTCCTCCTCGGCGCACACACGGGTGCGCTCTGTGCGGATCGCGTCTTTTTCCGCTTCCGGCGCTTCATAGAGCCGCGCTTCGAGACGCTTCTTTTCTGCGCGGATTGCACGAAGCGATTCGGATGCGCCGTCGGGAATGTAGAACCCGCGGGATCGCGTCCGTTCCGGATCGAGCACGTTCAGCGCGTCTTCGGGATCGGAGAAGGACAGGTTTTCGATCGCCGCCGTCTCGTTCATACGGTCGAACAGGGGACGCAGATCCGCGATCCGCATGAGGAAGCCTTTGATCTCGAACAGTTCCACATGATCGAGCACCGCACCTTCCGAAAGCCGCCGCAGCGAACCGCGGATGTCCTTGAGCTGGCACAGCACCGTCATGATCCGGTCATAGACCGGTTTCAGAACGTCGGCGGATGCCGCCGCGCGTTCGGTGTTGCCGAGCTCCGTTTCGAGCGCGGCGCGATCGTTCGGCGTATAGAACAACAGTTTGCGCACGCGTTCCTGCCCGAACGGGCTGCACGGGTGCAGGCTGTCGAGAACATACCGGAGTCCGATGCGTTCCTTATCGTCAAAATCAATCGAGATCATTCCGCTGCCTCCTTGACGTTGATCACGGGAACATTCACGGCTGCTGCCATTGCGCGCCGGAATGCGTCGGGATCGAATTTCCAACCGTATGCGGAAACGGGGTTTACGGTTACGCACAGGGTCCTTGCCGCTTCGACCGTTTCCAGAGAAACCTTGCGGATCGCGAGTTTATCGAGTGTGTCGGGTGACAGAAGGACCTTGCTCGGATCCTTTACCACGAGCCGCGCGTTTTTGAGAGCGCCGCTTTTCAGGAGCGGAACGACGGCGGCGTCGGTCAGCGCGCCGGAAACGAGTGCTTCGCCGCGTTCTTTCAGAACTTCGCCGATCGGCTGATCCGATTCCGCCGGAACGGAATCCGCCTTTTTGAGGTTCATGATGCGAAAGACGCCTGCGGTGTCGGCAACGACCTTTTCCATCCGCATGTCGTAGCTTGCCCCGGTGCACAGAATCACCCCGTCTGCAACCGCGCGCGCGCCGAGCGATTTTCTGCCGAGCGCGCCGTCGATGATTACTTGCTCCGCGCCGAATGAAAAGAACAGATCCGAAAGACCTTTGAGCTGCGAAGTGATGGAAGGTCCGGCAAGCTGTACGCTGCCGGCGCTTTTCGCGCGCACGACGATCACTTCGCCCAAAGGCGTCGGAATGCCGGTGGTATGGACGATCTCCTGCGTGACGTCCGACAGCGCGAGCATATCCTTTGCGGTTGCGATCAGCGTTCCTTCGGATACGAAAATACCGGGCTTTTCCGTGCCGGTCACGACGTCCGTGGACTCGCCGTCCCGTCCGATCGAGGTCAACCCGAGCACGCGGCCGCGCGATTCGGCAAGAAGCCGGTTCAGCACGGTCGTTTTCCCCGCGTTTTTGCACATGCCGACGATGGACAGCGTCTTTACGTCCGCCGTAAGGTCTTTGAATACCGCCTGCATCCGATCCTCCTTCCGCAATGCTTCGTACATTTCATCATACCATATTCCGACCGAAAAGAAAAGAGCAAAAGCCGACGGTTTCGGACCGCTGAAATGAAGCCCGTTCTTGACATGCGGCGGGCTTTTCCTGTATCATATAAGAAAGAAACAAGAGGGGCTTATTTATGCTGTCATTTCAGAATCAATCCGGTCGTTTTCAGCTGATGTGCGGCGACCGGCAGGTGCTTGTTCATGCACCCGGGTTTTCCTTTGCAACGGCGATCCGCCGCGAAAAAACTTATCAAGCCGACCGCGGCACGGTGAAAGAGACCGTGACGGAGGTCGCGCGCGTTCCGCTGACCGACGTGTCGGAAAACGGCGAAACCGTCGTATTTTCCGCAGAAGGACACAGCCTTTCGGTCACCGTGTCCGAAAAGCAGAACGGCGCGCAGCTTATGTTTTCGGGCGAAGAGGGCTGGTCGTATGAATTCCGTCTCCCCGCGATCGACGGAGAAGCGGTATTCGGCGGCGGCGAGCAGTATCGGCAGACGAATCTGCGCGGCGAAACGGTCGTGAACTTCGTGTCCGAGCACATCAAGGCGAAGACCGTCATCGAAAAGGCGCTTCTGCCGCGCGCGCTTTACCGGGAAAAACCGCATTCCGCAATCGGCAGCTATGCGCCGATGCCGGTGTTCGTGACCGACCGCGGACGAATGATCCGCTTCGACACCGCGTCCGACGGCATTTCGACCTTCGGACAGGATGCGTATACGTTTATCTTTGATGCGTGTCCGAACGCGCTTTCGGTGACGTTCGGCGACAGCTTCGACGCACTGCTGCTTGCGCTTTCCGAAGAGATTCCGAACCGGCAGTACCTGCCCGACTGGTGCTTCGACGGCATGATCCTCGGCATTCAGGGCGGCACGCAGACGATCCTCGAAAAGACCTTCGCCATGCTTGACGCCGGCGCAAAAATCTCGGGTGTGTGGAGTCAGGACTGGTCCGGCGAAAACCGCACGGTCATGGGCAAGCAGGTCTGGTGGAACTGGGAGGTCGATGAGAAACTCTATCCCGGTCTTTCGGACGCGATCCAAAAGCTCAACGCGCGCGGCGTGCGCTTCCTTGCCTATATCAATCCTTACCTTGTCAAGGACAGCCGGCTCTATACGGAATGCAGGGAGAAGGGCTTTTTGATCACGCATGCAGACGGAAGCGTCTATCACATCAAGTCTACGACATTCGACGCAGGCATGATTGACCTTACGAACCCCGAAGCGGTGCGCTACACCAAAGACGTGCTGATTAAAAAGAACATGCTCGATCTCGGCGTGTCCGGCTGGATGGCGGATTTCGGCGAATATCTGCCGGTCGATTGCGTACTGCACGACGGCGATCCGAAAGCGCTGCATAACCTGTGGCCGGTCCTTTGGGCAAAGCTCAACCGCGAGGCGGTGGAGGAGTACGGGAAGGACGACGTGATGTTCTTCATGCGCTCCGGCTATGTCGGCGTGCAAAGCTATGCGCCGGTGCTTTGGAACGGGGATCAGCACACCGATACGACGAAGGACTACGGCATGCCGTGCGTAATGCCTGCAAGCTTCTCGCTTGGGTTCTCGGGCGTACCGATGATCCATTGCGACGTCGGCGGATTCTTCTCGTTCATGAAGCTGAAACGCAATGAGGAACTGTTCACGCGCTGGATGGAAATGTGCACGTTCTCGCTGCTGATGCGCAGCCACGAATCCATCCGTCCGTGGGCGAACGCGCAGTTCGACGCGGAAAAAGTCAAAGCGCATACGGTGCGTCTCACGAACATCCACGCCGCATTGAAGCCGTATATCAAGCATTGCGAGGAACTCGCAAAGGCGGGACTCCCCGCGATGCGTCCGGACTTCTATGACGCGATGGATTACGGACAAAGCCGAGACATGTACAGCTATTTCCTCGGCGAAGATCTTTTCGTCTGCCCGGTGATCGAACGGCACGCAAAGACGCGCAAGGTCTTTCTGCCGAAGGGCGAATGGGTCGATTTCTGGACCGGCAAACCGTTTACGGGAGAGCGGGAATACACCGTGCCCGCGCCTTTGGGTCAGACGCCCGTGTTCTTCAGACAGGGCAGCGCGTATTCGGATCTATTCCGCAAAGCCGCGGATTTGGATAAATAACAACGGAGGGTAAAAAGAATGGAGTCTTATATTTCCCGCACCAGCGGGATCCGGATGAAGGACAAGATCGGCTATGCGTTCGGCGATCTCGCAAGCTGTCTTGTGTTCGGACTGACGCAGAGCGTCCTGAACAAGTTCTACACGGACGCGCTGGAAATCAGCGTTCTGAGCGTTATGATCATGACGATCATAGCGCGCGTATGGGACGCGATCAACGATCCGATCTGGGGCAGACTGATCGACGGCTCGCGTGTCTATCCGGACGGACGCTATCGCCATTGGCTGAAGGTCTTTGCCGTGCCTGTTGCAGTCGCGACCGTGCTGATGTTTTTGAACGTCAAAGGCTTTTCGATGACGTGGCGTACCGTGTGGATCTACTTTACGTACATCCTGTTCGGCATGCTCTACACCTGCATCAATATCCCGTACGGCTCGATGGCGCAGGTCATCACGTCAAGCGATAAGGAACGTTCGTCGCTGTCCGTGTTCCGTTCGATCGGCTCCACGTTCGGCGCAATGCCCGCAATGCTGCTGGCGTCGTTCTGCTATGTGAAAGCGCTTGACGCAAACGGCAACGCGATCCTCGACGAGAGCGGCAACGCGATGAAAGTCATGAGCCCGACAATCACGCTGATCGGTGCGGCCGCCATCGCGGTGCTCGCGGTCGTGTTCTATTTCCTCTGCTACGGCTGGAGCAAAGAACGCGTCGCATCGCAGCCTGCAAAGCGTGAAAAGGGTCAGACCAAGAAGATCATTCTGACGCTCTTAAAGAGCCGTCCGTTCATGGCGGTTTCCATCGCTTCCATGCTGTTTTTGGCGGCGCAGATGTTCGGGCAGGGCTACAACACGTACCTCTTCGACAAGTTCTTCAATAAGCAGGGACTTACGATGCTGCCGACCGTGTTCCAGTATCTGCCGGTTGCGGTCATTATGTTCTTTGCAACGCGTATGGGCAACAAGTTCGGCCGCCGCGAGGTCTGCTCTTACGGCGTCCTTGCCGCCGCGGTGTTCTATATCGGGCTGTTCGTGCTTTCGCTGTTCGGCATCACGAACGTTTGGCTGTACCTTGCCGCGAACCTCGTCGCCGGCATCGGCACGGCGTTTATCTTCCTGCTGATCTGGGCGCTCGCTTCGGATGCGATCGACTACAATAAGGTCGCATACGGCATCAACGACGACGCGACGAGCTATGCGTTCTATTCCTTCATGCGCAAGCTCGGTCAGACCGTTGCGACGATCCTCATCAACGTGCCGCTGCTCATCATCGGCTACAACGGCAGCCAGCTGAAGACCGAGGGGCTTACACCCGACGCGCTGAAGACCATGTACAACTACTCGGTCATGATCCCCGCGGCGCTGTTCCTGCTGGTGTTCCTCATCCTGCGCTTCGTCTATCCGCTTTCGAAGAAACGCGTCGAAGAACTGCAGGTCGAAAAGGAAGCATACCTCAAAGAACAGGCGGAATAATTCCGGACAAAGCAAAGGAACCGATCATTTCGACCGGTTCCTTTTTTGTGCGTTCAGATCCGCTTTGCAATCTCGAGCGCAATATCGAGTTTGTCCAGACCGTGGTTTGCGCTGTGCAGCCCGTCGTTTTCATAAACCGGCGCGTCGAGGACGTCGCCCGTGACCAGAAAATTGTAGAGTTCGAAACCGCAGAAGTCGCACACTGCCTGCACGCCGGAAAGCTCCATTTCGACCGCAAGACAGCCTTCCGCTTTTCGCTTCTCAAACTGATCGCGTGTCTCACGGTAGAACGCGTCGGTGGTCCACACGCGTCCCTTCACGCACGGAAGCTGCAGTTCCCTGAAAATTTCCTCCACGCGGTTCGCGTTTTTGACCGCAATGTAATCCGCGGGCGGGGCGTAGTGATAGGACATGCCCTCGTCGCGGTACGCTTCCGTGGGGATCACATATCTGCCTGCGGTCGCTTCACGGTTTAAGGATCCCGCCGAGCCGAACATCACAAACTTTGTCGCGCCGATGATCCAGTTCAGTTCTTCGACCTGTCCCCCGGCAAGCGTCGCGCCGATTCCGCAAAGCACGACAGCGAGCGTTTTGCCTTCATACGCAAACAGATAGATCGGGCGGTCGCCGTTTGCGGAACGGAGAACGTCGACTTTACGCAGCGCAAAGCGCGTCTCAAGTTCCCGCAAGATCACGTCGGAAAACGTCAGAACGCAGACGTCGCAGAGATGCTTCTGCGGTCCGACGAACGACTCGACCGTGAACAGCGGTTCGGATTTCGGGTCAAAGGAATCCGTGATCATGCTCAATACCGGTATACCGGGAACCCGTAAAACGCCGCAAGCGCTTCGAGCGTCTTTGCGTGACGCCCCTTGATCACGACAAAGTGCGGTTCAAAACCGTCCTGTACGCTGTCCTCGACGATCTCGCGCGCGGGCGTATCCGTCTTGATCACGATACTCGTGCCGATGAACTGCTTCGGCTTATCGAGCGCTTCGCCCTCGGTCAGGAAGAACCGGAACGTTCCGTCCGGCTCTCTGCCGATGCGGAAGACCGTCGCGTCTTCAAACGAATCGCAGCCGAAATCCATCGCGGGACCGATCTTGCGGTTCGGATGCACGCCGACGACCGCGCCGGTGTCCTTTCTTGCGAGCGAGCACGCAGCCGCGCCGCAATGCCAGAACGTGATCGTGTTTTCGGTTTCATCGAGCGAGACCGGATCGCCGAAAAAGACGGGGGAGCCGGAAAGCTGCATGCCAACCCACATGGACAGCGCGCCGTAGATATCCGCTTCGCAGGCGGAAGCGACGCCGTCGTCATTCAGCATCGAAAGCACCGTGCACACCGGCGTGCCGAACGCGGTGAAAAAGTCCGGCCAGCAGCGGGACGCAAGCGCGCCGACGCCGTTTTCCCGGATGTAGTCGCTGTATGCCTTGTAAAGCCGCGCGTGATCGAGGCGGTTCTTTTCGGGCGTGCATTCGAGACCGCAGGTTGCGCAGGCGGTCTTTTCAAGATACGGCGCACATTCCTCGTCCGTATATCCCTTTGCGCGGTCGATGAGCTCCCGCGCTTCGATCGAAACGAGCTCCGCCCCGAAGGTGTTCATCATTTCCGTATCGAGCGCTCTGCCGAAGCCGAACCCCTGCGGGGTATGCCCGATTGCGGCGATTCTGAGATCGCGCATTGCATGCTTTAGGGATGCCGCCGCAATCGCCGCATTCAATTCTTCTTTGACACGATCCTCTTCCGGCGCGCCGAACACATAGGTGAACGGACGGTCGCCGAATGCGCGGAGCGTATTTGCCGCGGAGTACGCGCCGGTCAGAGAGTTAAGGCGCAGCCGACCGCCGTCGATGACCGGCTCTCTGAGCGTCCAAAGAACGACGGGGCAGTTGACGCGGCGCAGCACCTCGCTCATATAGGCGGCGTTGGCAAAGGTCAGGTTCTGAAACACGACGAGGTCCGGAGAAAGCGGTTCGAGGAACGCTTTGAGCGCGTCGATCGAAAGCAGCTTTTCCTCCGGGCAGACGAAACGCGCATCGAGCGCATGGAGCGTATTGCGGGAGCGGACGAACGCGTCTTCCGCGCTCTCCATATGAAAGGTCGGAACCCCGACCGGAACATAAACAGGGGTGAATGGCTTCATATTCTCTCATCCTCCGAATCATTTCGTGCTTTTGAACAATCATAAAGCAACGGCAGGGGAAAGTCAATGCTTTTTCCCTTGACAAGCCGTGCCGCTGCGGATAAAATCTAATTGGTTAACAGACTTAATTAAATAGCAAGGAGAACAGGGAATTGAAAGAGAATCTGAAAGAAATCGCAAGGGACATCCGCTGCGACGTTCTTACGTGCATCGGAAACCTGGGTGTCGGTCATATCGGCGGCTGCCTTTCGGTCGTCGACCTTCTGACCGTACTGTACTTTGAGGAAATGAACATTGATCCGAAAGAGCCGAAAAAAGCGGGACGCGACCGCTTCATCTGCTCGAAGGGACATGCGGGTCCGGCGGTGTACGCAACGCTTGCGAATCGCGGCTATTTTGACAAGAAAGAGCTTCTGACGCTGAACCGCGGCGGCACGAATCTGCCGAGCCATTGCGACATGAACCGCACGACGGGCATCGACATGACGACAGGATCCTTGGGTCAGGGCTTTTCCTGCGCGGTCGGCGTCGCTTTGGGCGCGAAGCTCGAAAACGACGGCGCGACGATCTACACGCTGATCGGCGACGGCGAAACGCAGGAGGGACAGATCTGGGAAGCGGCGATGTTCGCGGCAAGCAAGAAGCTCGACAATCTGATCGCGTTCACCGATTACAACAAGCTGCAGATCGACGGAACGGTCGAAGAGGTCAACGGCATTGCGCCTTTGGACGAAAAATGGAGAGCGTTCGGCTGGAATGTGATCGACGTCGAGGACGGCAACGATATCGATGAGGTCTCCGCGGCGGTGAAGCATGCGAAGCTCGGCATCGGGTCCGGAAAGCCCACAATGGTGATCCTGAATACGAAAAAAGGCTGCGGCGTCAAGTGGATCGAGGATCTCGGCGCGGGCAACCACAACACGAACGTCACGGCGGAGCAGGCGGAAGCGGCGATCCGTGAGATCAGAGGGGAGGCATAATCATGGAAATGAGAGCAATTTACGCGGAATGTCTCGGCAAACTTATGGAGGCGGACAAGCACGTCGTGCTGCTGGACGCAGATCTTGCGAAGGCAAGCGGCACCGTGAAGCTGCGCGAAAAGTTCTACGGCACGCAGATCTTTGACTGCGGCGTTGCGGAGCAGAACATGGCGTCGATTGCAGCAGGGCTTTCTTCCTACGGGTTCAAGCCATGGATCGAGAGCTTTACGCCGTTTGCGAGCCGCCGCATCTGCGATCAGATCGCGATTTCGATCGCGTACGCGAAGCAGAACGTGAAGATCGTCGGCACCGATCCGGGCATCTCGGCGGAGCTGAACGGCGGTACGCACATGAGCATGGAGGATATCGGCGTGCTGCGTTCGATCCCGGAACTCGTGATCTTTGAGCCGGTCGACGGCGTGCAGCTTCGCGCGGCAATGCCGGTTTTGAACGATTATAACGGCGCGGTGTATGTGCGCCTGTTCCGAAAGGAACTGCCCGACGTATTTCCCGCGGATTATAAATTCGATCTCTTTCAGGCGGACATGCTGAAGGAAGGAACGGATCTTTCGATCTTCGTTTCCGGCATGCTGACGAAGGACGTGCTGGATGCAGCGGACGCGCTCGAAAAAGAGGGCGTATCCTGCGAAGTCGTCAATATCCATACCATCAAACCGATCGACCGTGAAGCGGTGCTCGCGTCCGCAAAAAAGACCGGCGCCGTGCTGACGGTGGAAAACCACAACGTGATCGGCGGTCTCGGCTCCGCGGTGCTTGAAGCGCTTGCGGAAGAGAAGATTCCGGTGAAATCGGTCGGCGTTCAGGACCGGTTCGGCGAAGTCGGCAAGCTGCCGTATCTTCGCGAAGTGATGGGACTGACGAAGGAAAACATCATCAAAACCGCCAAGGAAGCGGTAGCGCTTAAATAATTTCGGAGGAGAATACTATGAAACTTGCAATCGGAAGCGATAAATCCGGCTTTGCCGTAAAGGAAGCGATCAAGGCATATCTTTGTGAAGCGGGCGTCGAATTCGACGACCTCGGAACGGTGGATCTCAACGACGTGCACCCCTACTACCGCGTGGCGAGCGACGTTGCGCCGCTCGTGCAGAACGGTACCTATGAGAAGGCGATTCTGATCTGCGGCACCGGCGCGGGCATGTGCGTCGTGTCGAACAAATTCAAGGGCGTCCACGCCGTTGCATGCGAGGGCGTTTACTCCGCAAAGATGGCGCGCGCGATCAACAATGCGAACGTGCTGTGCATGGGCGGCTGGATCGTCGGACCCGAGATGGCGATCGAGATGGTCAAGACGTTCCTTGCAACCGAATGGTGCCAGGACCTTGAGGATTGGCGCGCGGTGAACATGCACAAGTTCTCTGCCGAGGTCAAAAAGATCGAGGACGGTATCTATGGCGCTTGAGTTTCTGTATCGTCAGCCGGTCCGGATCCGGTTCGGCATCGGCGCGGGGCAAAGTCTCGGCGAGGAGATCAAAGCGCTCGGTGCGGCGCGCTGCCTTGTCGTGTGCGACAGGTTTTTGAGAACCAGGGTCGAAGCGATGCAAAAGGAGATCCCGGAGATCGCGGCGATCTTCTCGGACGTGGAGGAGAACCCGCAGCTTAGCGGCGTGATTGCCGCGACAGCGCTTGCGCGCGAAAACGACGCGGACGCGATCGTCGGCATCGGCGGCGGCAGCACCATGGACACCGCGAAGTTCACGGCGGCGATCGCGCGGGAAAACGCCGACGCGCTCAAGTGCTTCAGGGGCGAGATTCCGTTCCCGCAAACGCGGTTTCCGATGATTGCGGTCCCGACCACCGCCGGCACCGGCAGCGAAGTTACGCAGGTTTCCGTCATCAGCCACGGCAAAGAAAAAAAGACGATCAACAATCCGGTCTTCATGCCGACGCTTGCGATCGTCGATCCGGCATTCACCGTGACCGTACCGCCGCGTACGACGATGAACACCGGGCTCGATGCGATGGCGCATGCATTGGAAGGCTATTGGAGCAAAAACCATCAGCCGATTTCGGACCTTACCGCGATCGAAGCGGTGCGGCTCGTGCTCGAAAACCTTGAAACGGCGTACAGGGACGGGTCGAATCTTTCCGCGCGGGAGAATATGTCGCTTGCGGCGCTGCTCGGAGGACTCAGCTTTGCACTGCCGAAGACTGCGGGCAGCCATGCCTGCAGCTATCCGCTCTCCGAGGATTATCATCTGCCGCACGGCGAAGCGTGCGCGTTCACGCTGGACAGCTTTGTGCGCATCAACGCGGACGAACGTCTTGAAACGCTGTGCCGCCGCGTCGGGCTTTCCGGTACAGACGAGCTTGCAGACCGGATCAAAGCGCTGAAACGGCTTGCAGGGCTTCGCATGACGCTTTCCGATCTCGGCGACGTCGATCTTGAAAAGCTCGCGCACGACGCGGCAAAGCATCCGTTGATGGGAAACAACCCGGTCGCGATGGATGAAGCCGCGCTGAAACGCATGTTCGAAGCGCTGCAATGAAAGACCGGTGGAAGGACGTCGGCATGATCGCCGGCATGGTGATCGCGTGGACGGCATATTACGCGGTCAGCAAATTCATGGTGGATCGGACCGGTTCTCCGTACGCCGCAGGGTTTCTGCTGCGCGCGGCAGCGCTCGTCTTTCTCACCGTACAGCTTGCGGTGACAGGCGGATTCAAAGAATTGTTCCGGCAGGGCAAGGCGACGGTGATTCTGGTCATCATCGGCGTATTCGGGTTTCTGCTGGATCTCTTTGCAAACCTCGGCTATGCGAACGGCGGTTCGCTCGGCACCGGTACGGCTCTTTTGAAGACCGACGTGCTGATGGTGAATCTTCTGACCGTTGCGATTTATCATAAACGCCTGTATGCAACGGATTGGATCGGCAGCCTTCTGATGCTGTTCGGCGTGCTGCTGGTGCTCGGACTCGATTTCAAAGAACTCAGCTTCCGACCGACGGATCTGTTCTTTATCGCAAGCGCAGCGTGCGTGACCGCAAACGCGTTCATCATCAAGGCGGCGCAGGACAAGCACCGGCAGAAGGCGGACACGATCTCGTATTACAACAATTTTGTCGTTCTGCTGCTGTTCGGTCTCTTTGCGCTCGTGCGCGGCGACCTTGCGGCGCTGAAACCGTCCGAAACGCCGGGCTTCTGGTGGTTCGTACTTCTGGGGGGGCTTGCACAGACCGGGATCTATTTCTTTTATTACCGCAACCTCAAACGGCACGAGGTCTGGATCGTCAAGCTCTGGCTGCTTCTGATGCCGGTATTGAGCTGCGTCGTCGGAATTCTGTTCTTCGGAGACCGTCCGACGGTATGGAATTATATCGGAATCGGTGTGGTCATGCTCGGCGCGACGGTCATTCTGCTGCGAAACAAGCTCCATCCGGAGAAGCGGGAGGACGCGTAAATGCGGACGGAAGGCGACAATATGGTCGGGCTGAAGTGGCAGAACCGCGCGGCGGTGCTGCTTGCGTTGAATCGGAACGGCGGGCTTTCGAGAAAGCGCCTTGCCTCGATGCTGCATCTGACCCCTGCGGCAATCACGAAGATCGCGGGGCAGCTCATCGAGGAGGGACTCGTCTATGAAGACGGCTCCGTTCCGTCCGGCGGCGCAGGACGGCGCGAGATCGTGCTGCGTCTCAACGACCGGCGCATATCGGCGCTCGGGGTTTCGATCGGGCTCGGAAAGGCAAGCGTGTCCGCCGTGCGGGCGGACGGGACGGTGCTGTTCTGCAAAACGGTTCCGCTGCCGATCCGCGCGCCTGCGGAACAGACGGTTCAAATGCTCAGCGATTGCCTGCTGAAACAGATCCAAAGGTGCAAATGCAGCCCCGGTGAACTGACCGGCATCGGCATTGCGGTCCGCGGCGTGATCGGCGAGGACGGAAGAACCGTCAAGACGAGCTTCGACGCGCTGGACACGGAGAACTTTCCGATCTGCGACAGCTTCGAAACGCATACAGGCTACCCCGCAGTGCTCTCGAACAACGTTCGCGCGCTGCTTTCGGCCGAACTGTATCTTTCACGCGGAGAGAAGCCGGAAAGCATCTTCTTTCTGCGATGCGGAAGCGGCATCGGCGCGGCGTTTTCCATCGGAGACGAGATCATGGAGGGAGACCGCCGGCAGTGCGCCGAGATCGGACACATCCCGGTGATCCGTCACGGCGGCAAGCCCTGTCACTGCGGAAAGTCCGGCTGTCTGGAAACGATCGCGTCACCCGCCGCCATACAGGCGGAGGCGCAGGCGATTCTGTCCGAATCAAAGACCCCGCTTTTGTGGAAACTGACAAACGGCAGAAGGAACGCGGTCACAACGGCACGCGTTTTGCAGGCGGCGTCCGGCGGCGACGAAGGCGCGGTATCTATTGCGGACCGCGCGGCGCAGTCGCTTTCCGATGCGCTGAAAAGCGTCGTGTATCTCATGGATCCGGGCAAGATCGTGCTGTACGGCAAGATCTTCGAGCATCCGTATTTTCTGTCACGGCTCAGATCCGAGATGGATGTCGGCGTGGACGCGGCGCATGCAACGCCTATGGAAATAAGCTGCTTCAACGGACAGCTGGAAGAGAAAGCTGCCGGACTTTTGTACATCAATCACTTTTATCAAAACGGAGGGACGGAGGAATGAATCTGCTCGATACACTTCGCAGTAAGAATCCAAAGCTGCAGCTGTTTTCGGTGACCGATCCGGAATTTGAACCGTACGGACGGATCCTGCCGTGCGAAAACACGGACGCGCTGTCGCGCGCGATGGAACGGACGGGCATTCCCGAGAGCGGCAATCGCTATGTCGCAAGCGAACCTGCGCTTGAAGCGCTTGACGTGATCGAAACGGTCGGCAGAACCGTTTACGGCGGCATGCCGGTTCAGGCGGGCTTCTGCAACGGCAGGGGCTTCACGCTGAACGCAGAGGAATACCATAAATGCAGCGAGGTCAATTATACGACGACCGGGCTTGTTCTGCTGCTCGCGCTGCCCTCGGACGTTCACAACCGGACGCTCGACGCAAAGGACGTCAAAGGCTTTTATCTTCCGCCCGAAACGCTCGTTGAGATCCATCCGCGCGTGCTGCACTTTGCGCCGTGCCGGATTCGGGAATCCGGTTTCAACTGCCTGGTTGTTTTGGAACGCGGGACCAACGCGCCTTTGGACACGGTCGACACAAACGCGCCCGGGGAAGCAGGGCTTTTATGGATGCAAAACAAATGGCTGCTGTGCCACCCCGATTCCCCGCAGGCAGGTAAAGGTGCATTTATCGGCATCACGGGTGAAAACCTGACGCTGAACATCTGATCGGCGGTTTTGAACGCACATTGAAAAAGACTCTCCGGGAGGAGAGCCTTTTGTGTTTTTCGGAAATCGGGTTCAGATTCTTGCGACACCGCTCTTGCGCGCTGCCTCTGCGACTGCCGCCGCAACCGCCTTGCCCACGCGCGGATCGAACGCCTTCGGAATGATGTAGTCCGGGGAAAGTTCCTCGTCGGAGATCAGGTCGGCGAGCGCCTTTGCCGCCGCCATCTTCATCTCTTCGTTGATGTCGCTTGCGCGCACGTCGAACGTGCCGCGGAAGATGCCCGGGAACGCCAGAACGTTGTTGATCTGGTTCGGGAAGTCGCTTCTGCCCGTAGCGATGACCTTTGCGCCGCCTGCTTTCGCGTCGTCCGGGAAGATTTCGGGCGTCGGATTCGCGCAGGCAAAGATGATCGCGTCGCGGTTCATGGTCTTGACCATTTCCGTCGTGACGGTGCCCGGCGCGGAAACGCCGATGAACACGTCTGCGCCGACGAGCTGATCCGCAAGCGAACCGGGTTTGCGCTCAAGGTTTGTGACTTCCGCCATCTCTTCCTTGATCCAGTTCAGGCCGTCGCGGCCCTTGTAGATCGCGCCTTTGCGGTCGCACATGGTGATGTGTCTGAAGCCTGCGGAGAGGAGCAGCTTCACGATCGAGACCGCCGCAGCGCCTGCGCCGGAGGTAACGACCTTGACGTCTTCCTTCTTTTTGCCGACGACCTTCAGCGCGTTGGTAAGACCGGCGAGCGTGATGACGGCGGTGCCGTGCTGATCGTCGTGGAAGATCGGGATGTCGCACTTTTCTTTGAGCTTGCGTTCGATCTCAAAGCAGCGGGGCGCGGAAATGTCCTCGAGGTTGATGCCGCCGAAGCTGCCGGAGAGCAGATAGACTGCGTTGACAAACTCGTCGACGTCGTGCGTCTTGATGCACAGCGGGAACGCGTCGACGTTGCCGAACGACTTAAACAGAACGCACTTGCCCTCCATAACGGGCATGCCTGCTTCGGGACCGATGTCGCCGAGACCCAAAACAGCGCTTCCGTCGGTGATGACCGCGCAGAGGTTATGACGGCGGGTCAGCTCGTAGCTCTTGTTGATATCCTTCTGAATCTCCAGGCACGGCTGCGCAACGCCGGGGGTATAAGCAAGGCTCAGGTCTTCTTTCGTTGCGACGGGAACCGTTGCGATAACTTCAATCTTGCCTTTCCATTCTCCGTGCAGACGGAGCGATTCTTTTGCGTAATCCATATATGTACTCCTTTAATTGATTTACTTTCTTTCAAGCACGGCCTTGACCTGCGCCTCGATGTGCGCGGCAGTCAGTCCGAAACGTTCCTGAAGATACCCCTGTGTTCCGACTTCGCCGAACTCGTCTTCGACCGCAACGCAGGCGGCGGGGACGGGGCAGCGCTCGGCAAGTACCTCGAGGATCATGCTGTAAAGACCGCCGTGACGGTTTGCGTTTTCGGCAACGACGACCGCGCCGCATTTCTTTGCCCACGCTTCGACGGCGTTTGCGTCGATCGGTTTGATCGTAAAGCAGTCCACGACCGCTGCGGAAATGCCCTGCGCTTCAAGGGAAGCGGCGGCTTTCATCGCTTCGTGCAGCATGATGCCGGCGGCAAAGATTACAACGTCCTTGCCTTCTTTGAGTGTGACCGCCTTGCCGATCGGAAGCTCGGTTCCCTCTTCGTAGATCTTTGCGTACTGCTTTCTGCCGACGCGGATGTACTTGATGCCGGGACGGTTCACACACTGGCGCAGGACGCTTTCGAGGCAAGTCGGATCGGACGCGTCAATCACGGTCGAACCGGGCAGCGCGTTATACAGCGCGACGTCTTCAAACGGCATATGCGTGCCGCCGTTCATCGCCGCGGTGACGCCGGGGTCGGTGCCGATGACGGTGATATCGTTTTTTGCATAGCCGCCGGACAGGAAAATCTGGTCATAGATGCGGCGGGACGCAAATGTGCCGAAGCTGTGAATGATCGGTTTGAAGCCGGCGGCGGCAAGACCTGCCGCGACGCCCGCCATGTTCGCTTCCGCAATGCCGCAGTCGATCGCGCGGTCCGTGTGCGTTTTCGACCACTTCAGCGTACCGGAGCAGCTCATCAGGTCCGCGTCCAGAAAGATGACGTCGGGATCGCTTTCGACGAGACTCGCAACCGTTTGTCCGATCACGTCCTTGCACAGACGCGGATCCATTTCTCCGTTATAAACTGTCTTCGTCATGATTTCAGCCCTCCAATGCATCGAGCTTTGCTTTAAGCTCTGCGGTCCAGTTCGCAAACCGTTCGTCGGTGACCGGCATGCTGTGGTTCATCGCGGTGTTTTCAACCTCGTCTACGCCGTGTCCTTTGATCGAGTCGAGCACGATCGCGTAGGGCTTGTCGCCGCCGTTTCTCGTGCGCTCCAAAGCTGCCGCGATCTGTTCCACGTCGCCGCCGTCGACCTTGACGGTATCGAAGCCGAACGATTCCATCTTGGCAACGAAATCGCCCATCGGGAGAACCTCTTCAAGGGTTCCGTCAAGCTGTTTCTTGTTCCAGTCGATCAGCACGACGAGGTTGCCGAGCTTTTTGGCGCTTGCGAACATGAAGGATTCCCAGCACTGACCTTCCTGCATTTCGCCGTCGCCGACGATCAGGAAGACGCGGTTGTTTCTGCCCTTCAGTTTGTTGCCGAGCGCAAGACCCGCCGCCTGCGACGTGCCCTGACCCAACGAGCCGGTCGTCATATCCACGCCGGGGGTTTTGTTGCGGTCGCAATGGCTCGGAAGCCGCGTGCCGCCGCGATTCAGCGTTTTGAGCTCTTCATACGGGAAGAAGCCCTTGAGCGCGAGCGTGCCGTAAACAGCGGGACCCGCATGACCTTTCGATACGACGAGATAATCGCGATCCGCCCATTTCGGATTCTTCGGATCGACGCGCATTTCGCGTCCGTACAGCACCGCGAGCACATCGGAGATGCTGAGCGCGCCGCCGACATGACCGGAACCGATCGAATGAATTGCTTCCAATGCCGCCATGCGGATTTTGATCGCAAACGCTTCGATCGCTTTTTTCTCTTGTAATTCCATAGCTTCCTCCTTATATGCTCCGGCGGGATCCCGCCGGTTTGCTTCCGAAATAACAGTATATCCGTTTCTGCAGCGCGGTGCAACCGTTTTGCGAAAAATGTTCAGCCGACGGTCAGAATCACCGGCTTGCCGCAAACGGTCAGTTCGCCGCCGCTTAAGTCAAGTTCCGAACCGGAGACGAGATCGTGACAGCGTCCGTCGGGAAGTGGGATTTCGACGCGTCCGGACCAGCCTTTCATGCTGAACACGCCGATCGCTTTTTCCGAACCGAGCGTCCATTCCGCGACGATAACGTCGTTTTCCCGCGCTTCGAGCGTATAGACGCCGTCCGAAAACAGCGGACGCTTCTTCATGGCGATGAGCTTTTTGAGAAGGTTCGCATGGATCGGTTCGCCTTCACGGTCGACCGGATCGGGATCAAACAGCGACGGCGTGCGATCCGCTGCCCATTCCTGTCCGCAGTACAGGAGCGCTGTGCCCTTCTGGAAAAAGTTCCAGCAGAGCCAGTTCTCCCGCACGGTCGGGTCGGGGAACAGATCCGCCGTGCGCCGGCGGTCGTGGTTCTCGGTGTTCCGCAGCTTCACGTAGTCGGCAGGATAAGTGCTTTCCTGCCGGATCAGCGCGTCGACGTAGCGGGAAAGCGGGATCTTTCCCTCCGCATATGCGGCGAAATCCTCGTAGACGTCGTAATCGTAGCAGACGTCGAACGCCCGGTACAGCTCTGAATCGGACAGCGCGACAAGCCCCTGCATTCGGTTATAGCGGATGAAACCGTGCTCGATCGATTCGGCAAGCCAGATGCAGCCGGGACGGACCGCTTCGACGCGCCTTCTCGCCTCGAGCCAGAAGTCGAGCGGAATCATTGCCGCGACGTCGCAGCGGAATCCGTCGACGTACTTTGCCCAGAAGCACAGCGTGTCGATCAGCTCGTCCCACAGCGCGGAATTGTCGAAATCGAGGTCGATGATGTCGCTCCAGTCGCCGACATGGTTGCCGAACGAGCCGTCGGGCTTCCGGTAAAAGTATTCCGGATGCGTCTTTGAAAGGACGGAGTCCGGCGAAGTGTGATGGTAAACGACGTCGATCAGCACCTTTATGCCGAGCGCGTGCGCGGCATTGCAAAGATGCGTAAAGTCGTCCATCGTACCGTATTCCGGATTGACGGCGCGGTAATCCTTGATCGCGTACGGCGAACCTAAAGAGCCCTTGCGCTTGACTTCTCCGATCGGATGGATCGGCAGAAGCCAGATCGCGTCGACGCCGAGCGCTCGGATCCGCGGCAGGTCTGCTTCCACCGCCCGGAACGTACCGCCGAAATTCCGGATAAAGATCGAATAAAGGGTCAGGTTCCGAAGCTGCATAGCCGTCTCCTTTCGCTTATGCTTCCGGGGCATAGGTGAGGCTCAGCCGAAACAGCTTCTGCCCCTCATATTCGCCGGACAGAAGAAACGTATCGCCCGACACCTCGCTCCGGAGAAGAACTTCGGCGTCCGGAAGCGCTTCGCGTGAATACTCGGTCTGAATCCCGATGAGGTTTCTTGCACGCATCGCGGGCGGCATGCGGTCCTCCGCAAGGTCGAAATAGCGGGTATTGCCCATATGACCGTTCAGATCGACGTAGCTGTATGGAACGGTAAACGATTCGGTTTCCGCGGCCGCGGGGATTCGCGGCGCGCGCGGAAGCGGAATCTCCTTTCCGATGCGCATACCCTTGATCGCGACGCCGTGTTCCTCCGGGAAAATGACCTTGCGCGTGTTCCGGTCCATCAGCGCCCACAGCGCGCTCGCCTCGATCAGCACGTTGCCGTCCGCATCCGTGATCCGGTAATAGCGGGGGAACAGGATATGCATCGTGTTGCCCGGCCAGGTCGCAATGTGTACGGGTTCGTCATAAACGGGCATGCGGACGATCTTCGCCTGCTGCAGCGTGACGATCCAAAGAAGACCGCGATCCAGCGTCATGTCGCGGCCCATTTTAAGCTCGGTCGTATGCTCGATGGAGACCTCCTGCAGGATGGTGAACATCCGGGAGATCCGTAAGCGCTGTTTTGCGTCCGCATCCGAGCTCTTGATGCGGTAATCCCGTTCGTAAACGCTCATGCTTTCGGCATCCGCTTTTCGATCGCGTCGACGACGTCCTTCAGGGTGGACAGCTTCTGCCACTGGCGGTTCGGAATGCGTACGTCGAATGCCGCTTCGAGCCGGCAGATAATCAGCGTAAAGCCCATGGAGTCGATGCCGGTGTCCGTATTGATCACGGTGCTCTCGTCGAATTCCTTTCCCTCCAGTTCGGGAAGCGATTCCACGATGATCTCTCTTGTTTTGTTCAGGATTTCTTCTCTGCGGGTCATAATCCCTCTCTTTCCCGTTGGACTGCCCAACGCATGATTTTTCCGCTCGCCGTACGCGGCAGCGGTTTTTCGTAAAATTCCACGAAACGGATCTGCTGATTGCGCGGACGCGCATCAAGCACCGGTCGAATCTTTTCCCAGATCGGGGCGGTGTCGCGCACGGCGCCCTCCAGAACCAGAATCGGCTGATCGTTGATGAGCAGCACGCACACCGGTTCGCCGCCGAGCGCTTCGGACAGCGCTTGTTCGTATTCGGGCAGGAACAGCTTTGTACCGTCGGACAGCACCAACATTTCCTTTTTGCGTCCGGTGAGTTTCAGCTTGCCGCCTTCGTCAAGATACCCGAGATCGCCCGTATACAGCACGCCGTCTTTGAGCACCGCTTCGGTATCCTCCGGATGCCGCCAGTAGCCCTGCATCATGCAGGTAGGCGCATTGATCAGCACCTCGCCGTCGTCTGCGATCGTGATCGTATCGTCGGGGCAGACCGTCATGGCATACGGATCGCCCTCTCCCAAAGACAGCGCGACGCCGGAGCTCGTTTCCGTCAGCCCGTAACCGAAGCAGACGCGCGCATCGGCTGCCTTGGCGGCAGTCAGAATCTCCGCGGGGCAGCCTCCTGCGCCGACCAGAATGAGTTTCAGCTCCGGATTCAGCGCACGGTATTTCAAAAGGAAACCCAAAAGCGACGGAACGACGGAGACGGCGGTCGGGCGGAAGAAAATGCAATCCTCATGATAATGGCGCGCCCCGCGGGAAAGCGCGACGCATGCCCGGCACGAAAGCCCCCACAAAAGTCCGCAGACAAAGCCGAACACATGGTCGAGCGGAAGCATGCACAGCAGCGTATCGCAGGGCTGCAGCGGCAGAAGCGCGCCGCCGTTATAGGCGGAATTCATCAAAGACGCGTCCGTGAGAACGACCGCCTTTGCGCGGCTTGTTGTGCCGGAGGTGAAAAACAGGACCTTTCCGGCGCCGCCTTCGGCGGTTTCGACAAGCGCGGGCGAAAGCGTTTCCTTGAGATCCGAATCGCCCCAGAGCGAGTCGAGCTCGGCGTTCTTTACCTGATCGAGCAGCACTTCGTCCGCGGCGTTTTCATTGAGCAGCACGGTGCGGCGTCCCGCCAGCACGGACGCGAAGATCTCGATCACGCAGTCGAACGAGCCGTCCGCAAGAATGCCGTACGCGTGTTTTGCTTCCTTGCCGAGGTATGCGGCGCGGCGGGATACCTGCCGGTAAAGCTGCGCATAGGTGCAGGTGCGGATTGCACCGTTCGCCTCATAGCGCAGCGCCGGCGCGTCGGGCGTATTCTCCGCCCAATAGAAAAGCAATTCATAAAAACCGGTAAAACGCATCGGATCACCCCCGTACTGTTTACTATACCATAAAATGCGGAGAATGGGAAGATTTTTTGGAAAGAACGGAGCGAATCGACGCGCCGATTTGTTTATACAAATTTTTAGGGCAAAAACGTAAAAAATACGTGCAATTCAGAAGAATGTGTTGTATAATAATTCCGCTGTGAAATATCACAAATTCCATGGAGGATAGAAGAATGGATAAGAACGTACGTATCTGCATCGTCGGCGGCGGTCCTGCAGGCCTTTCCGCCGGTATGTACCTCGAAAAGAAGGGGTATGAAAACTACACGATTCTCGAACGGCTCGACCGCGTCGGCGGCAAATGCTGGTCTCCGACCTACAACGGACGCCGTTATGAGATGGGCGCGATCATGGGCGTGCCGAGCTACTACGCGGTTCACGACGTCGAAGAATTCTGCGGCATCACGCACGACGGTCCGAAACTCAATCGCAACTACAAGAATAAAGAGGGCAAGGTCATCGAGCCGTTCGAGCCGAAGAAGAACATTCTGAAGATCCCGCGTCTTCTGAAGATGAAGAAGCAGGTCAAGAAGCTCGGCGAGATTCTCGAAACCAAGTACAAGGGTTATGACGTCAACGGTCACCGCGGCGTTTCCGAGGGCCGTTACGACGGTTTCTCCCAGGCGAACGCAAAGCGCGAGCCGGTCAAGGGCGAGAACCCGAACCTCAAGGATCTGTGCCTCCCGTTCAACGAGTTCTGCAAGCTGAACGGCGTCGAGCTCACGCAGGACATCTGGATCGGGCCGTACACCTCCTTCGGCTATGGCTATTTCGATGAGATTCCGGCTGCATACGTTCTGAAATATCTTGACTTCCAGACCACGATGAACTTTGTCAAGGTAAACCTCTGGACCTGGAAGAACGGCACGCAGTACATCTGGGAACAGCTGAACGATCACCTCAAGCATCCCGCAAGACTGAACTCCAAGATCGAAAAGGTCGAGCGTAAGGACGGCAAGGTCTTCGTCACGGTTAACGGCAATGTCGAAGAGTACGATAAGATCATCGTCACCGCGCCGCTGTACATCCCGAACAAGCGCGCAGACGGTCAGATCGGCATGGTCGATTACTTCGACGCCCGCGAGGACGAAAAGGAACTCTTCAGCAAGATCGATTACGAGCGCTATGACGTGCTCGCCGTCGAGACGAAGCCCGAGGATCATCCGGAAATCTCCTACTACGTGTTCGAGAACATGCAGAAGGAACGTCTCGGTCACCTGATGGTGTACTATCGCCGCTGGAAGGATACGAAGGATCAGGTCATCACCACCTATGCTTTGAGAAAGCATAAGGACACCAAAGAGATTCCGTACGAAGAATGCAAGAAGATGGTTCTCGACGACCTCAAGATCATGAAGAACCCGGCAAGCAACGTAGTTAACGAGTGGAGCGTTTACTACTTCCCGCATGTCTTCTCGAAGGACTATGCGGCAGGCTGGTACGAGAAGGTCGAGGCAATGCAGGACAAGTACGACACGTTCTATGCCGGCGAAATCATGAGCTTCGGCGACATGGATGAGACCGCGGAATACTCCCGCGAACTCGTCGAACGGTTCTTCTGAGAAGGATCAACGGAGGGAGCGCAAGCCGCTCCCTCATCTTTGCATAAGGAGAAGATTATGAAATTCTACAAAGATCATTATGACGTCATCGTCATCGGCGGCGCGCTTGCAGGGCTTTCGTCGGCGCTGATGCTTGCCGAGAAGGGCAAGGACGTCCTGGTGCTTGAGCGTCACAATCTGCCCGGCGGCATTGCGACGAGTTTCGTCCGCGGCGGCATCGAGATCGAAGCGGCGCTGCACGAGATGATGAGCATCGGTCCCGAGGGCAACCGGCTGAAGGTCGGGAAGTTCCTCGAGGACATGGGCGTTTTCATCGACTGGATGAAGGTTCCGGAAGCGTATCATGCCTCGCTGCCGGGTCTTGAAGTGACGCTGCATCCGGGACTTGAGACGTTCGCAAGAGAAGTGGACGCAGCCGTTCCCGGCACCTATGAAAAGGTTCTGAAGCTGTTGAACCTTTGCCACACCGTGTTCGACTCGGTCAACGAGCTTTCGATTCACCCGATGAGCAAGGTGCAGATGCTCTTAAAGCACGAAGCGTTCGTCAAGACCGCCGGCTATTCCACACAGGAGGTCATCGACACGTTCGATCTTCCGCAAAAGGCGCAGGACCTTCTCGCGCCGTACTGGATCTACGTCGGCACCGGTTTCAAAACGCTGCCGTTTACGATCTTCTCGGTGCTGATGGCGGACTATATCGGCTACGGCTCCTACATTCCGCACAAGTTCAGCCACGAAATGAGCCTTAAAATGGCGGAGCGCGCCGAGGCGATGGGCGTGCAGATCGAATACAAACAGCACGTCGAAAAGATCCTCGTGAAAAACGGCAGGGTCTACGGCGTACGCACTGCGCGCGGCGACGAGATCCATGCGGATTATGTCATTTCCGCGGCGTATCCGAACAAAGTCTATACCTCGATGATCGAACCGCTCTCGGAGGTTCCGAAGGCGGCGATCAAGATGGTGAACGGACGTCGTTTGAGCCTTTCGGCGTTCTCGGTCATCATGATCCTCGACAAGCCCGCCGAAGAACTGAACATTCATGATTACAGCATCTTCCGCGGCGACACGATGGACACCGAAGCGCTGTATACCGACCTTGCGGGGCTCGGACCGTACCGCTACCTCACCTGCATCTGCCACAACATCGCAAATCCCGACGCGACGCCGGAAGGCACCTGCTCGTTCTCGATCACGACGCTGCCGCGCGTGGACGGCTGGAAGACCGTTTCCGCCGACGATTACGACCGGGTAAAGCATGAAGTAGCAAAGCAGATGATCGACGATATGTCGAAGTATTACGGTGTGAACCTGCTGGATCACGTTCTGGAGATTGTCATCGAAACGCCGATGACGATCGCGCACTACACCGGTATGTGGAACGGATGCATTTACGGCTACGCGCACACGATGGAAGATCACATCGTCGCAAGACTGCAGACCGCTGAGCATGAGAAGTTTATCGAAGGACTGGAGTTCGCAGGCGCGCACCAGATCTCCGGCGACGGCATGGGACCGGCAGTCACCAACGGCAGAAAGGCAGCAAAGAACGTGCTGGACGATATGAAGAAGAAGGAGGCGGCAAAATGAAAGTCAAGGGATTTTTGAAGGACGTCGGCGGCGCATCGCGCGTCACCAAAGCCCGTCTCAATGCGTTTGAAACCGCTTCCGATAAGCCCGAGACCGTGGATCCGATCGGCAACGTCGCAAGGGAATGGCATCCGGGCAAGCTGGATCTCGTTGTGAAGGAGATCCGTACAGCAAGCCCCACGGCAAAGACCGTACGCTTTGAAAAGGTCGGCGGAGGAAAGCTGCCGCCGTTCTATGCGGGACAGTTCGTCTCGCTCGACTTCGAGATCGACGGCAAGATCGTTTCCCGTCCGTATTCGATTTCCTCTGCGCCGTTTGAGGCGCGGAAGGATCCGGGATATGTCGAGATCACCGTGCGGCGTTCGAAGGGCGACGGCTTTATTGCGGACTTTGTCAACGACGGACTCAAGGTCGGCACGAAGATCAAGGGCAACATCGGGCTCGGTCAGTTCTATTACGAGCCGCTCCGCGACGCGCACCACATCATGGCGCTGGCGGGCGGCGTCGGCATCACGCCGTTCGCATCGATGGCAAAGGAGATTGCAAACGGCACGATGGATGCGGAGCTGACGATCCTGTACGGCTCCGTCGCGTCGAACGACATCATCCTAAAGGACGAGCTGGCAGCGCTCGAAAGCGATCGCGTGCACGTCGTCAACGTGCTGTCCGGAGACGAACCGGACTGGACCGGCGAGCGCGGCTTCCTCTCCGCAGAGCTCATCAAAAAGTACAGTAAGGGCGACACGTCCTACTTTATCTGCGGACCGCAGGTCATGTATAAGTTCCTGCGCAGCGAAATCAAAAAGCTCGACGTGCCCGCGCGCCGCGTGCGCTTCGAAGTCTTCGGACAGGCGAAGGACATCACGACGTTTGAGGGCTACCCGGTCGAAAAGAAGGATGAGACCTATACCGTCACCGTAATGCGCGGCATTCATAAGGACGAGATTCCGGCAAAGGCAAACGAATCTCTCGTCGTTGCGCTGGAGCGCGCGGGCATCCGCATCGAAACGGCATGCCGCAGCGGCGAATGCGGCTTCTGCCGTACGAAGGTTCTTTCGGGCGAATACTATGTCTGCCCCGAAAACGACGGAAGACGCGCAGCGGATAAGGACTTCAACTACGTCCATGCCTGCGCCGCGTATCCCCTTTCCGATATGACGATCAGAATCCCGATCGAGTAAGGAGCTATCATGGTCAAAGAAGTCAATCCGAAGATTCACGTCAACGAACGGGACTATCCCGTGGACGGACATCATTGCGACGATCCCGAGAAGGCGAAGCTTGTCAAAAAGCTCGCGCTTCTGATTACCGACAATATCCCGAGAAAGCTCCCGGGCGGCATGAAGGAAAACCACATGGATTTCTGGATTCTCGACCGGCTGCTGACGAAGGAAGAAGTCAAGTTCATGCTGAGCTTCAAAAAGCGCCGCTTCGGTCTGACGACCAAGGAGCTCGCGGAGCGCAACAACATGAGCGAGGCGGACGCGCAGAAGATCATCGACCACCTCATCTGGATCGGTATTCTGGAGCAGAACCGCGACAACGCGGATCAGCACATTCAGTACTGGATTCCGAAATGGGTCGTCGGTTCCGGCGAATACATGGTCGAGCACAAGACGCTTCCGGACGAGCATCCGGAGGTTGCGACGATGTTCAACCTTGCCCCGCAGGAGCCTTTGGAACTCGCCGCGAAGCTCGTTCCGCCGGGCGGCGCGGGCATCGGCATGCACGTCATTCCGGTCGAAAAGGCGATCGACGCGAGCTCGCAGAGCGTTTCCGTCGAGCATCTTT
>CAMORL010000005.1 GCA_946623765.1 uncultured Clostridia bacterium | reverse complement strand
ATCGAGATGATTGTATTATCTTTACTCGCTGTGCTAAAAAACAAAACCTCTTTTGCCCTGGTAGACAAAAGAGGTTTCTTTCATGTGTAAGAAGGAACAAACGTACACTTTCTGATGGAAGAAAGAACAAACGTAACTTGCTGACAAAACGGATGATTCCTTTTTCTCACCTCATGTACTCCGAAAAGTCTATGGGGGAAGTCAGCGCGTGTTCTGCCTCGTTGAGACACGTTCTTATTGCGTCAGGATCTTTTCCTGCCTTTTTCAGCTCCTCTACTCGCGTGTACCAAAGCGGTTTCAGACAGCGATACAGCATCAATGCAGCATCCTTTTCGATATCAGAAAAACGATAGTATTCGGAAGCGATCTTCAATGCTTCGCATATTCCGGATACGCCGTTGCTTTCCCGCATAAGGTAGTTGAGAAAAACGTCCCTGCCGCAGAGATTGAAATCATATACGCCGACGAATCTGCCCTCATCGTCCACAAGGATGTTTGATGCATTGAGGTCGGCTTGAAAGACGGATGTAGGCAGTTTCTTAAATCGCGGCTCAAGCGCGGCTCTGTTTTCCGTCCACATGCGCCATATTCTCTCCACCTGTTTCTTGAATTCATACGGAAGCTTATCCGCATATTCCTTCCATGCAAAAGCGTTTTCCAACACTTCGTCCATCTTGTCGCTGGGGCAGAAGGTTTCAAACAGGCAGTAAGCCGAAGGATATTCCGTATAGTCGAAATACTGCGCTGCGATTCTTGCCGTCATCCGCCAGATGTCCCGCTTATACCTGTCATACAGTGCCTCGTTCTTACCGAAGTCGTCCGAAAATCTGTCTTCGATCGGGCGGAACGGTGCAAACTCCTCTGCGTATGCCGCGCATCTGTGTCCCCTGTAATCTACGATTGGAAAAGACCCCGACTTGTCTCGAAAAATCCTCGGGCAGAAATAACCGAGCTTCCGATACTCTTCCGCCGTTCTCTGCCAGACGGAGATCCTTTCCGGGAACGTAAAATCGTTATCGGCAAGCTTTAACACATATTTGCTTCCCACGGCTGTTTCGATGATGAACGTCGCTCGAAAATCGGCGTCACCCCGGCTTGTATCAATCAGGTGATCTGTGATCGGTGTATCGTCAAAAAACAGTGAAAACACGTTTTTGATCTCATCATTCATACAGTTTTCCCCGCATATTCAAAATATTGCGTTTATTATACCATATTCTTCGGTGTGTTTCAATGAAGAAAACCTCTCTTGTCTTGGCAGACAAAAGAGGTTTCTTTGTTGGCGGAGACGGTGGGATTCGAACCCACGGACCGGCTCATCACCAGTCAAACGATTTCGAGTCGTTCTCGTTATGACCACTTCGATACGTCTCCGTGTTTTCCGCATCTTTGTTATTATAACGCAGAGATCCGAAAAATGCAACAGTTATTTCTGTCTGAGTTGAGAAAAGAATGAAGTTATCAATGCACGGCATTCGATCTCGCAGATTCCGCCGATCGTTTCGATGCTATGATCGAACCAGTGATCGCCGAGGTCGATACGGGAACCGCAGCATCCGCAATCCGGATCAAACGCGCCGAAGACAAGACGGGAGAGTTTCATGTGCAGCATCGCTCCGGTACACATGGCGCAGGGCTCCAGCGTGACATACAGCGTACATCCGTTCAGCGATCCCAGTTTTGCATACGCGTCTTTCAACGCAATCATTTCAGCATGCAGCAAGGGATCATGCATCGACTCACACAAATTGTGTGCAGAGGTTACGATTGAACCGTCTTTTACGATAACGGCTCCGACGGGCACTTCGTTTTCACAAAGCGCTATTTTTGCTTCATCGATCGCTGCCTGCATCCAATGCCGGTCATTCACGATTCAAAACCTCCTCGGTATCGAAATCCGGATATGTCACCCGCATCAGACAAAGCCCATGCGCGGGTGCCGTTGCGCCCGCAGACGAGCGTCGCCCGCTTTCGATGGCATGCTGCATGTCGATAGCAGGTCGTTTTCCGCTGCCGATTTCAAGCATGGTTCCGACCAGGATCCGTACCATGTTGTAAAGAAACCCGTTGCCTTCCACGTAATAAGTCAAGTATTTGCCGTTTTGAATCCATTCGGATCTCGTTATGGTTCTAACGGTATTTTCCATCTGCCTGCCGGAGCACATAAACGCATGAAAATCGTGCGTGCCGAGGACTGCTTCGGCAGCAATCTGCATAGCAGCGATATCAGGCATATAGTGGAGATGCAGCGACGTGGTTCTTGTAAAAACGTCCGCGTGTGTACCGAGCTGTACGGTATAGGCATACTGTTTGCGCTTTGCGGAAAACCGCGCATGAAAAGTCGGGTCGCATTCCTCAGAATAGAGGACACGTATGTCGGCGGGCAGGTGTGTATTCATGGCAATCGCGAATTTATCTGCAGACATGCGGGCATTTGTATCGAAATGCGCAACCTGTGCGCGTGCATGTACACCGCTGTCCGTTCGACCGGATCCTTCGATGCGGATCTGCTCACCTGTCAATTCGAATAATGCTTTTTCCAAAAGCTCCTGCACGGAAACACCGTTCGGCTGAACCTGCCAGCCGACATAATCGGTACCGTCATAGGAGATGATCGTTCGAATCCGTCTCATTATGCTAAAACCAAAAGAACAATCAGTACGGCAACAAACAATAGTGTAACAAGAATCGCAAAAAGATCGTCTTTCCGGAACTTCAGCTGCTTCATGCGCGTTCGACCTTCGCCGCCGTGATAGCAGCGAGATTCCATTGCGATGGCGAGCTCATCGGCTTTCCGGAACGAGGATACAAAGAGGGGGATCAGGATCGGAATCATGCTTTTGACACGCCTGAACACATTGCCGCTTTCAAAATCCGCGCCGCGAGACATTTGCGCGTTGCGGATTTTTTCCGATTCGTCCATCAGTGTCGGAACAAAACGCAGTGCAATGGTCATCATCATCGCAAGTTCGTGTGCCGGAAACCGGAAAATCTTCAAAGGCGTCAGCAGCCTTTCAAGTCCGTCTGTCAGCGCGATCGGAGACGTAGTCAGCGTCAGCATGGAAGCGCCGGCAACAAGCAGTATGATTCTGATGGAAAGGAAGAGGGATTGCAGAACCGCTTCACCCGTCAGCTTCCAGAAACCGAGATCCAGCCAGACATGTTCTCCCTTTGTGAAAATCAAATTCAGAATGAACATGAAAATCAGGAGAAAGCGAATCGGTTTCAGAGAGTTCAGGATATACTTCAAAGAGATCTTTGAAAGTACCAGTTCAAGCACAAGGTACACGAACGGAATCGCCAGGAAATAAATCTCCTTTACAAGGAATGTCATCACAATGTAAAGAATCATCATGGCGATCTTTGTACGAGGATCGAGCCTGTGAATGAAGGAATTGCCTGCTACAAATTGTCCGAGAGTGATGTCACGCATGGCAACTACCCTCCCGAATCCATTCCATAAATGCAGATTCCGTACAAATCGTACGAGGAATATCGACGCCGCGTCGATTCATTTCAATACAGATATGCGTAATTGAAGGGACGGAAAGACCGATCTTCTGCAGCTCTTCCGCATGCGAAAAGACAACCTGCGGCGTGTCGTACAAAAACACTGCGCCTTGTTCCAAAACAAGGACCTTAGTTGCATGATTTGCTATATCGTCCATTGAATGCGAGATCATGATAATCGTGCAGCCGGATTCCGTACGCAGTTTTTCCAGAAGAGAGAGTATCTCCCTGCGCCCGAGCGGGTCGAGTCCCGCCATCGGCTCATCCAGCACCAGATACTTCGGATGCATGGCAAGAACGCCGGCAATTGCAGCTCTTCTTCGCTCGCCGCCGGATAAGTCGAACGGAGAACGGGAAGAGAACCGCTCCGGATCGAGACCGACAAGCTGCATTGCGTCGATCACACGGGATTTGATCTCGTTCTCCTCGAGCTTCATGTTGCGCGGGCCGAATGCAACGTCATCATAGACATTATCCGCAAACAGCTGATACTCCGGATACTGAAACACCATGCCGACAAGAGTGCGTACGATCTTCCGTTCGGATTTTATAGCGATATCGTGACCGTCGATGAGAACGGTTCCCTTTTCACCGTTCAGCAATCCGTTGAGATGTTTCGCAAAGGTAGATTTGCCGCTTCCGGTATGTCCGATGATGCCGAGAAAAGAACCTTCCTCGATCGTGAAGTTCAGGTCTTTCAGAGTGGGCTCTAACCGCTTTCCGCCTTGCGTATAAGCGAATGTCAAATGATTTATAACAATGGACATAATTCCTCCGCAAGCTGTTTTGCAGTCAAGACTGTGTCGGAAAGCGTATAGCCAAGCTGTTTCAAAGAATCACGGATGGTGACGACCTCCGGCGGAACAAGATTGCTCTGCAGGAGCAGATCGGGACGACAAAAGACTTCGGACGGAGTACCTGCGAAAACAATCTTTCCGCGATTCATCACTACAATGCGATCGCATCCGGTGGTTTCTTCCATATACTGAGTAACCATCAATACGGTCATGCCTTGTGCGTGAAGTTTTTGTACCGTGGAAAGGAGCTCGGCACGTCCGCTCGGATCGAGCATCGCGGTCGCTTCGTCTAAAACGAGGATCTGCGGCTTCAGGGCAAGAATACCTGCAATCGCAATACGCTGTTTCTGACCGCCGGAAAGGTGATGCACAGCGAATTCTGCATAATCGCTCATGCCTACGTCAGAAAGGGCTTCATCGACGCGCGCACGGATCTCGGACGGCTCGACGCCGAGATTTTCCGGACCGAATGCAACGTCTTCTTCCACGATTGTAGTGACAAGCTGATTGTCGGGATTCTGAAATGCCATACCGACTTTCTGCCTGATTTTCAGAAGATTGCTTTCAACCCGGGTATCCATTCCATTTACGGTTACGGTACCCGATGCGGGAATCAGAAGTCCGTTGATGTGCTTGGCAAGCGTACTTTTACCGCTTCCGTTGTGTCCGACGATCGCAATAAATTCCCCGTCCGGGATCTCGAGCGAGATGTCCGAGAGGGCGGGGGAAAGCGCGTTTTCATATTGGAATGTTACGTTATCAAACTTGATCATGAATAGCTCCATCCAAAATATCAAACTATAGTATACATTAGGTCTGTTCTTTTTTCAAGCGGTTTGTTATAATCAAAGAGGAGGTGATGATATGCTGACACGTTTAAAGAATATTGATACGATCGTATCATGCGATCCTATGGATCGAGTATATACCGATACGGAACTGTGGTTCGAAAACGGAGAGATTATTCATGTCGGTGCATTGGATCGGACCGCAGATCGGGAATACGATTGCAAAGGCATGATTGTTTATCCCGGGCTGATCAATGTGCATCATCATCTATACCAGTATTTTTCGCGGAATCTCAGCAAAGTTCAGAACCTCGAATTGTTTGATTGGCTGAAATCGCTTTACGGCGTTTGGAAAAATCTGAATGAAAAGACGGTCTATTTGAGCTCCTGCGCAGGCATGGCGGAACTGATGCGCTACGGATGTACGACCTGCTTTGATCATCATTATGTGTTTCCGGAAAACGGCGGCGATTTACTCGGTGCGCAGTTTGCTGCGGCAAATGTGCTCGGGATCCGGATGCACGCATCCCGCGGGAGTATGGATCTTTCCGAAAAGGACGGAGGACTTCCGCCGGATTCCGTGGTACAGACGGTTGATGCAATTCTGCAAGACTGCGAGCGCGCAATCAAAACCTACCACGATCCGAAACCGCTTTCCATGAGACAGGTTGTCGTCGCGCCATGCTCACCGTTTTCCGCGTCCGGCACGCTCTATCGTGAAAGTGCCGCGCTTGCAAGAGAATTCAGCGTCCGGCTGCACACACATCTTTGCGAAACCAAGGATGAGGAAGCATATACGCTGTCTGAATTCGGCATGCGTCCGTTCGATTACCTTGCGTCACTTGGATGGACGGGCGAGGATGTGTTTTATGCGCACGGCATCCATTTCAACGATGAAGAACTGGACAGGATCGCCGAAACAAAAACGAAGATCGCACACTGCCCCGTTTCCAATATGAAGCTCAGCAGCGGCGTCATGCGGCTTCCCGATATGCTGAAACGCAAAATCACGGTCGGGTTGGCGGTCGATGGATCTGCAAGCAACGATGGATCCAATCTGATGGATGAAATGCGGGCGGCGTATCTTCTGCATCGGCTGACTTGGGGCAGCGATGCACCGAGCGGATACGACATTTTGAAGCTGGCGACGGTCGGCAGCGCAAAGGTACTCGGAAGGACCGATATCGGATCTGTCGAAATCGGAAAAGCGGCAGACATTTTTGCCATCCGCAAAGACACAACGGACCTTTTGTGCGCGACCGACGATCCGAAAAACCTGTTTGGGACGGTGGGATATCACCGCCCGTGCGATTTGGTCTTTATCAACGGCAAGTGTACGGTCCGGAACGGTATTGTGATGAATATCGACGAAGACATACTGGCAGCGCTTTCCGAGAATGAATTGAAACGGTATCTATCGGCGCTGTAAAAAGAAACGTGTACATCGCTGCACACGCTTCCCTTTACAAAAACTCTATTTCGCCTCGATCGAGCGCGCGTTCCGTTCCGTCGTCAAATTGTACAAGCAGCCGGAAAGAACGGTCGATCCCGGCAGAAGTACCGTATCGTACGCCGTCGGCTTCGGACACAAGCAGGCGGTTTCCGATTCCGATCAGCTTGTCACGGTAGGAGTCGAAAAAAGCAATGTCCGGAAGAAGTTCGTAGTACTGCCGAAATCGTGCGAGCAGACGCTTCAGAAACAATTTACGGATCTCATCGTCCGGCGGATCCGGGAACAAAGCGGTGGCCTTATCGGAAATGCTTTGCGGGAATCCGTTTTCCGGATAAAACAGATTGACACCGATTCCGACCACTGCGTAATCAAAACTGCCGTCCTGGTTCAAATGACTCTCCGTCAGTATGCCGGCGGCTTTTTTGCCGTTCACATAAATGTCGTTGACCCACTTGATTCCGCAGGGAATATGAAAGCTGCCGATCGTTTCGCTGAGTGCCGCCGCCGTCATGCACGTCAACGCGTAAGGCGGAAGTGTACATTGCGGACGAAGCAAAATGGAAACATACAGTCCGGTTCGATCCGGTGAAAAGAATACCCGGTTCAGCCTGCCGCGACCGTTCGTCTGCGATGCTGCGACAAGAACGTAACCTTCCGGCACACCGTCTCTGGCAAGACCTTTGACCGTTGTATTCGTCGATTTAACGGATTCTACGGAATGGATCCTATATTGCAGCGCAGACATCAGTCTACGGCCTCCTTTGCAACGTAAGCGCTTGTACTTGCGGAAAGAAGCGCACCGTAATCCAGTCTGAACGAAACAGTGTCGCCGACCTCATATGCAGATGCTTTGGTCAGATCCAGCAGAAGATGATCCGAGCTTGCTCCGATGATCTCAATATCCGGATCTACCGGCGTCAGCCCGTCGGTGCGTACGTCTTGCCGACCGATCGCTGCGATCGCGCGGCGCATGATCCCTTTGTCAACGTATTCAACCGTTTCGCCGAACGCATTTCTGCTGAGCGTGCCGATGGGGTAGGACGGCTTTTCTTTGCATTCCACGATCGTTGCGCGAAGCTCAAAGGCATCCTGATAACAGCCTTCAATATCCGAATAAGTGCCCGGAATCACACCGCACATAACAGACTCGCCGAGACGCAGATGATTGATTCCTTCGGGAAGCGTTCCGTCGAGAAGCAGCTTCAGAGAGGTACTGTTTCCGCCGGATACGATCGGGATCGGAAGATTCAGTTCTTTGCGAAGCCGGTCGGCAATCGACACGAGCGTACCGAGATTCTCCTCGTCCGGCAGAACAGAACCGTAGCAGGTGAGATTTGTACCGATGCCGTAGAGTTCGAGATGCGGACTGCACTTGATCGTATTCGCTGCTTCGAAAATCTCATCATAATCGCGGAAAAAGATGCCTTCGCGAAGATCGCCGAGGTCGATCATCAGGATCACACGATGCGTTTTGCCGAGCTTTGCGGCCGCTTTTTCAAGTGCGCTGATTGTTTTCATTTCGCTTTCCAGGCTGATGTCGGACGCACGAACAATATCCTCCGCAGTATCCGGCATGCCGATCCGGAGCATCAGCTTCGGAAGATCAGAGCCGGATTGCTGAAGATTTTCGATTCTGGAATCCGCAAGCATGTCCGCACCGCTTCGGTTGATGCAATCGATCACGGCGGGATGCGCGCATACAACCTTTGAGACCAGCGCAATCTGCACGCCTTTTTTGTGTGCGGCATGAACCATCGTCTGCATATTGTGCAGCAGCTTTTCAGTATGAATAATCAGCTTCGGATTGTGTTCCATCGGATGCTCTCCTTTAATAATCTCAGTGCGGACTCCGGGTCTTCCTTGGAAAGAACGCCGATTGAAGCCATGATGTAATCGTTGTCTGTCAGAATACGGACGGTTCCCGGAGAAGGCAGAAGCTGCATACGGGTCTTGTTGCAATCCGCAATCGTTCTCAGAAGACGCTCATGATGGGGGAGACGTGTCAGTGCGCCGCCGGTTCCGACGAGCCATTTGATTGCGGTCAGATCTTTTCCTTCGGCAATCGTGCGTCGCCCCTGCGGCGTATACAGATGACGGAGTTTACCTGCGTGACGATCGAGCGCAACAAGACCGGCTTCCAGACAAAGCCTTTCGGTCAGACGGAACTGATTCTCGGTATCGGGGATCGGCTTATAGTTCTGCATAACGCTGAGTGTGTCGATTCCGAGTTCTTTGTCGAGCGCATCGATACCGATTCGGTCGACAAGGTTATGCGCATTGATATACAGACCCAGATCACCTTCGACTGTACGCTTTGCTTTCGGCTCGGGACTGGTCATCATAGAGACGATTTCCGGAGAGCCGTCCGTCACGGAATGGACGTCCGTTGTCGCGCCGCCGATATCGATTGTCGCAAGATCTCCGATTTCATCGTACAGAAGCTGGGAAGCAAGCATAACGCTGCCCGGCGTCGGAAGGATCGCGCCGTTCACCATATCACGTATATGCTCCATGCCGGGCGCCTTTACGATGTGCTGTTCAAACATCGTATGAATGACCTTTCGAACCGATTCAACATTCAGATCGTCCAGTCGGGGATATACATTGTCTGCGATGGAAAGCGGGATACCGTGTTCTTCCGCAATCCTGGAGATGATTGTGCGGTTTTGAATATTGCCGCAGTAAATAACCGGGATCTTAAGTTCGCTCGCAGCGATCGCACGCATATTGAACACAGCTGTTTCCCGCTCGCCGTAATCCGTTCCGCCCGCAAGCAGAATCAGATTCGGTTTCGCCGCATGCAGATCTTCGAGGTCGAATTCGTTCAGCTTTCCGGCTGTCGTCTGCACAATGATCGCACCTGCACCGAGCGCAGCGGCTTCGGCAGCGCGAACCGTCATATCGCGCACCAATCCGTGAACCGTCATCCGAAGCCCGCCCGCGGCGGATCCGGACGCAAGCATACGGTCATAGGTTATGGTTTTTTCTCCGGTATGCAACAGAAGATCGTCAACGGCATTCTTTAATCCGATCCGAACATCGCCGTCCAGAACCGTAGTCGGAGCTTTGCCCTGTGCTGCGAATCGGGGAGACGTCGAACCAAGACCGTCGAATGCGTTGACGATCGTTGTTGTTGATCCGATTTCCGCTACCAGAACGTTAACGTGCATTCTGCTGTTCTCTTCTTGCGCGTTCTTTTACAAGGAAGGTAGCAACATGGTTTCCGTGCGAACCGCGTCCGAAACCGACATCTGCACCGGCTGCACGCGCACCCTCATCGGTGACCTGCGTACCGCCTGCGACGAACATCAGCTTGTCGCGTACGCCCATTTCACGTGCGATCCGGTCGACCTTTGCAATATTCTTATAATGAATATCGTCGTGCGAAATGATGCAGGAAGCCAGCATCGCGTCAGCGTTCGTTTCGATAGCCGCCTGAACGAGCTTCTCCGGCGGGACGGACGTTCCGAGATAGATGCACTCGATGCCGTACTTTTCAATGCCGCCGTGCTTGATGTTCAGGATTTCGCGAAGACCTACCGAATGCTCATCGTCACCGATCGTACCTGCAACGATACGCATCGGCTTCTTGTCGATTGCATCCCAAAGCTCTTCATCGCTAAGCACGTCGGGAACGGTCGGGAGCTGCAAATCATCCATATTGATAGAGAACGCTACCTTGCCTTTCATTTCGATGCGCGTTCCTTCCGCGCGATGCATGATCTCGCGGTTGATGACTTCGCATTCGCAGAGATTCATTCTTCTGCCGATCTCAAGCGCTGCCGCTTCCGCATGACGGACGTCGGTGGGGAAGAACATGGTGAGCATGATCGTACCGTCGGCGAGCCATTCCATTTCCGGCTTGATGAGCTTTGCATCCGGTCCCGCATAGTCCTTGACTTCGTCCATGCGGAGATAGACGTTGTCTGTCTCGTCGAGCTCGTCGATATACTGAATCTTGTCCGGACATTCGAATGTGCATCCGCCGATGAGCTTTGCGGGATTGTCAACTGCTTTGGGATCATACTGTGAGACGTTGTTGTAGCCGTAATGCGCTGTAACCGGTGCGCAGTAATCTTCGGCACGTTTGATGACCGTTCCGACGCCGATGCCGCCGTCGATCTTTCGAGAGATACCGTCTCCATTGCGTTCAGGGAACATACCGCTGTCCACAAAGAAGCCCTCTTCCACGGAATTGAAGTATCCGCCGAGCTCGATCATGTTTTCAAGGAACAGGACGGCGCGTTCTTTCAGCTCACGCGCTTTCTCACGAAGGTATCCGTCCTTCTTGAGCTCAACCATCTCCATGAGACCGTCCATGCCGATCAGAGCTTGCTTTGCAGTGTCACATGCTTCGATGTTGTAGATGTGCCACGGGACGTTGCGTCCTTCGTCGGGAGTGATGGTGGATTGGATATCCGCGCTTGTCAGCTTCGAAATCACCATGTTCAAAACATGGGTCACCGTCGCTTCACGCGTCGATGCCTCGATATACTTGGTATTCATCTGCGCGCGCATGCGGTATTCGTGGAAAAGATCACGAAGCGCAACGGCGTAGGGAAGATCCATATGGATGCACGGACCGGGAGTTGCGGTCGGCGGAACGGTTGACAGACAGATATTCTTTTTCTTCATGCCGACCTTTGCAGAGAGCAGCGCGTTAATGCCGTGCTGCACCATCAGCTCGGGCATGACCTTCCATGCGTCGCGAGCGGTGGCGTTTGCGTTGTGAGCGCCGTCGATCTGCGCCATATCCGCCCATGCCATAATCTTTTTGGATTCACAGGCGTCTACAAAGGAGCGTACCATATTGATGTTGCGATAGATGACGTTATACTGCGGATCCTGGTGTGCACCGTTCACACCCTCTTCGGCAAACATAACAGCAATATCCGGACCTGCAACACCAGAAACATAGCTGTGGTAATTGATGGGACGACCGACTTCATCCTCAATCATATCGAGCGCTTTGCGCTGAGCGCGAACCTGCTTGCGAGTAACGGGAACGCCGCCGATGCCCTGCGGTGTGCCCTCGATCAGACCGTCGAAATGACTTTGACCTGCAGTACGGATGACCATGATATGGTCAGCACCGTGATGTGCAGCCATACGCATACGGCGGATATCGTCTTCAAAACGACCGGAAGCGATCTCCGTCGTGATGACGGGGAGAGGCTGCGGATCGATGTCGCCGAAATAATGGGCAGGCGGAAGACCGACACTGTCCTTTAAGGGCTTGCTGGCATCCTCATATTTGAAAGGACCCATTTCAAGACCGGGAACCGGTTCGCGCCAGGTCCAGCCGCGGCGGCGTGGGTGATAATGCTCGAGGTCTTTCAGAATCTCGGCAACGTCGATTTTGGTATCTTTATCGAGTTTGTAATCGCTCATGCGTTTTCACCTCCGAACAATGCTTCGGCTTCTTCCCAGGCGGATGTTTCGATCAGTTTTAAGCCGGCGGTACGGACGTCGGTGCCGTCTTTTTTGGAAAGACGGTAAACGACGTTGCCCGCGCCGTGCTCCATCAGATTGTGCTCCATGCAGCCGTCCACAAGCGCTTTCGCTTCCAGAGAGGAGAATCCCATGCGCAAAAGTACGCTGCGTTCGATCGCAGGCGTGGTGTTTTCATAGCCAAGCTTCAGAAGCGGATCGATAAGCTCTTCAATTAAAGACCAGAAACGTGTTTCCAGTTCAGCGTCGGAAAGATCCTTCAGATGCTCTCTGCGGGTTTCAAAGTCATCGTTGCGTTTCATGCAAGGTGCTCCTTTACAAATTCTCTGTTCGTCTTGGTCTCTTCCGCAAGGAAGTCGATATCGGCGTCATTCGGCTGTTTGCCTGTCATCTTCAATGCATTGTGAATGAGAGACGTGCGAAGATGCGTCATATCGGCAGGACGCGCTTTGATCATAGACGGGTGGGCGGGGAGAATGATGCTCTTGCCCGGGACTTCGTCTTCGGGATTGCCGAAATGAATGTCGATCCCGTTCGATCGCGCAAAGCTCAGCTGTGCATTGACGTGCTTGCCTGCGCCGGTATACTCGGTTTCCTGCACCACGATGATCTTATCCTGGGGCATTGTCTGCGAAAGAGCAAACGCCGCGGCAAGGGACGTGTTTCCGGCAGGACCTTTTTCCATACCTTCGAGCGCTGCGAGCATCTCGGTGGTATAGAACACTTCGCCCTGATTGACAGTCACATAACGATCCATATAACGAAGCGGTCTTGCCGCGCTTCTCGGAACGTCGCTGCGATCCGGCCAGGTAGAGAACGGCATTCCGAATCCGGTATGACCTGTCGTGAATGATTTCAGATTGAACTGATGATCGCTTGCCATATGCAGACCGGACAAATTGACGCTTGCTGCGACGACTTCCGCCTTGCATCCAGCTTTCAGAAGTCCACGTGCAGTACCGGTCAGATTGCCACCGCCCGCGTTGGTGCAAACGACCATATCGGGATCTTTGCCGAGCTTCAGACGGCACTGCTGTGCAATCTCATAGCCGAGCGTTTCGACGCCCGCAATGCCGAACGGCGTATAAAGCGACGCATTGAAGTAACCGGTCTCTTCAAGCATACGAAGGAACATGTAGAACAGTTCCGGACCGACGGTCAGCTGCACGACTTCTGCGCCGAGTGCTTCGCACTTTCTTGCTTTCTCTATGATTTCCGGCTGTCCGATGCCCTTAGAGTCGAAGCATTCCTGCACGACGATGCACTTGAGACCTGCCTTTGCGGCGCACGCTGCGACCGCTGCGCCGTAATTGCCGGACGTTGCGGAGATGACGCCTTTATAGCCCATTTTGCGCGCCTGATAGATGCTGGTTGCCGCACGGCGAACCTTGAAGCTGCCGGACAGATTGGAAGCTTCATCCTTGACAAAAATGCGAGCGCCCATCCCTGCCGGAGCGCAGGCTCGCGCAAGCGCGGTCAGATTCTTGAGCTCATAAATCGGTGTGTTGCCGATCTGGAATTCTTCGGTTTGAATCTTACGCACGGCATCGAGCGTATAGCCTGTCGCCGCCATCATCGCTTCATAGTCGAATGCGATGGAACCGCTTTCGAACAGATCATAGTCCATACCGACGGCACGTTTCATGATCTCGTTTTTACGAGCCATTACGGCAGAATAGCTGTTGTCAACCATTGTTTCTACCTCCGAACAGAATGGATTTTACGGTCTCTTCGATTTGATCGAGTTCCGGCACATAATCGCCGAAATTGTGCTTGAAGGAGGGGTTGACGGCGCACATCGTGCCTTCGACCTTGCGGCCGGTCTTTGTCCTAACCGTAACCGTATCGCCGATCTCGGCTTCATCGTTCTCCAAATGTCCCTTGACCCACATTTCAAGCGGAACGTGACGCGTATCCTCGGGGATGTTCGTAGCGCGTTCTTCGGGTTTCAGAACATCGATATGAATCTGTACCCAGTCGTTTTTCTTTGCCATACAAAACTCCTTTTATTTGTTGAGATAATTGCGCATATCGCCCATGATTGCATGCGGAACCGGAAGATCGATCATCGTCTTAAGACCCGGCGTTGCGTTGAGCACATGGGGAATCATGTTGACGCACATTGCGATCGTGCCGATGCCGCCGTTGACTTCGGGCTTGATCTGCATATTGACGTTCGGCGTTCCGGTGAGCGTGATATAGTCGCCGGTGAAGGTGCCTTCCATTTCAGGTTCGATCTGCTGCGGATGGATCATGTCGATAATGACTTTATCGCCGATATATCCCTGACCGGTCATATTGACACCGGCAACGTCGCCGGCCTTCGCAAAGCCGTAGGGAGACTTGCGGTCGACGGAAGTGACGATCGGCTTCATCTGCTGTTCGAAACGGTCGATTTCAAAGCCGAGCGCTTCGCCGATCATGCCGACGGATTCCGCGAAACCGACGTGACCTGCAAGCGTACCGTTTTTGCAGCCTTCTTCAAACTGCTCAACGGTAAGACCGACACCCTGTTCTTCCATAACGGCAGGACCGAAGGGGGAGAGGGAATTCACGCGCTTGCACAGAACGTGTTCGACGTCCGTCATGCAGCCGGAAAGACAGATCGCAAGAAGATCCATCATGAGACCGGGGTTGATTCCCGTACCAAGCACGGAAACGCCTGCGCCTTTTGCGAGCGCATCCATCTTATCGGCAAGCTCGGGGTTCTGTGCCCGCGGATAACTCATTTCTTCCGCGGTAGAGATAACGTTTACGCCCTTTTCGATCAGATGGCAGATTTTCGGATATGCTTTCTTTGTGAAAGAGTCGGTCGCCAGAATGCAGAGATCGGGCTTCGGCGTCAGCGCCGCATCGATATCACCGATGACTTTGACGTCATTGCGATCACCGCGCTCCACACCGAGCAGATCATAGATGCTCTTGCCGACGCGATCCGGATGGATATCGCATACACCGGTGATTTCAACGCCCTTCTTGGTGAGCAGTACCTTTGCAATCCCGCTGCCCATAGCGCCGAATCCCCAAATTGCTACTTGAATCTGTTTCATAGAATCCTCCTTCAATTTTTTGGTTACGGATTTGATATAATTATACAACGAATCGGACTTTCCTGCAAGAATAAAGCGCTTTTTACAGCGCTTCATAAACTATATATTTTATGACAGGGAATGAATCGCGCGTATCGCCGATTCGATTTCATCTGTTGTCGTAGCGGGGGAAAAGCTGAAACGAACGGTACCTTTCGGGAAAGTTCCGAAAGAGCGGTGTGCATCCGGCGCACAGTGAAGTCCGCACCTGGTCAATATCCCGTATTCTTCTTCGAGTCGGTATGCGATCTCGGCATTGTCTCTTTGCAAAAAATCGATAGAAAACACGCCGACATGCCGACGGGTATCGCGCGCGCCGAGCAGTCTGATCTTCGATTCGGATTGGATTCCGTCAAGAAACAGATTCATCAGAAGCGTTTCATGATTTCGAACAGACGAAAGATCCATACTGTCCAAAGCTGCATTGAGACCGAAAATGCCCGGAAGGTTCAATGTACCCGCTTCAAGACGGTCGGGATAGAACGGCGGAATCTCCGAACTGTCGGAAAAGGAACCGGTTCCGCCTGAGATCAGGGGATCAAGGAGATCCGCAAATGCGGACGTCAGACACAAAACGCCAAGTCCCTGCGCCGCGCGAAGCCCTTTGTGCGCGGGCATGCAAAGCGCATCCGCACCGATTTCCTGCATGGAAAAAGCAAAGTGACCTGCAGCCTGCGCGGCGTCTACGCAGAAAGGAACACCTTCTGCGTGCAGGAGCTTTGAAAGTGCTGCAATCGGTTGGATCACACCGCTGACATTGGATGCGAACGTGTGTACGCAGAGACGAAAAGATGAAAGATTCTCCGGCAGATTATCAAGCTCGGATATGCCGTCGACAGTTGCGGGAATCCGGACAATCTCAGCGCCGATCTGTTCAAGCGGGCGGATTACGGAATTGTGCTCAAACGAAGATACAAGCACTTTGTCGCCTCGACGCACAAAACCTTTGATGACCGTATTCAAAGATGCGGTCATTCCTGCGGTAAAGATCACATGCTTCGCGTCCGGACACCCGAACAGATCGCGGATCCGTTCACGCGTCTCGATGACGGAAATGCCGGCTTTCTGTGCGCGAAGATAGCTTCCACGTCCGATGTTTGCGCATTCTTCGTCTAAGAATCGCTTCATTGCATCGGAAACGCCCGATGCTTTCGGATACGAGGTGGCGGCGTTGTCCAGGTAAATCGTTTTCATGATTGCGTTATCCTCACTTGCAAATAACGTTTATATATGCTATTATAGCATCAGAACGTTATTCACGCAAGGGAATAACGCATTCTGTAAGGAGGGAATCAAATGGAGACACAAAAAAAGGGATTCGTTGGTTTTCTGCAAAGGCATTGGCTTGTCATTCTGACGGGCATTGTAACGGGTGCAGCGGCGGTTGTTCTGACCGCGCTCGGCAACCCGAAGAACATGGGCTTTTGCATTGCGTGCTTTGAACGTGACATCGCCGGAACACTGCTGTTCCACAAGGCGGAAGTCGTTCAGTATTTCCGCCCGGAAATCGTCGGCATTGTGCTCGGCGCAATGTTCATGTCCATGATCACAAAGGAATGGCGTCCGAACGGAGGATCATCGCCGTTCACGCGGTTTTTGCTCGGCATGTTCGTCATGATCGGCGCGCTTGTATTCCTTGGCTGCCCGCTTCGCATGGTCATCCGTATCGGCGGCGGCGACGTGAATGCGCTTATCGGTCTCGGCGGATTCATCGTCGGTATTCTGCTCGGCGTGTTCCCGCTGAAAGCAGGCTTCTCACTGAACCGTGCTTATAAGCAGAACAAGCTCGAAGGATTGCTTTTCCCGATCCTTCTCGTATGCCTGTTTGTCCTTTCGCTTGTAACGACCATTTTTGCAAAGAGCGAAAAGGGTCCCGGCAGCATGCATGCTCCCTGGTATGCAGCGCTTCTGATTGCAATCGTCGTCGGCGCGCTTTGCCAGCGTTCTCGTCTGTGCATGGCAGGCGGCATCCGTGACGCGGTCATGTTCAGAGACTTCCATCTCGTATACGGCTTTGTAGCAATCATCTGCACCGTTGTTGCGGGAAATCTGATCCTTGGTAATTTCAAGTTGGGTATGGCAGAACAGCCCATCGCGCACACGGACGGACTGTTCAACTTCCTCGGTATGATGCTCGTCGGCTGGGGCAGCGTTCTGCTCGGCGGATGTCCGCTTCGTCAACTTGTGCTTGCAGGTGAAGGCAACAGCGATTCCGCTGTCACGGTGTTCGGTTTTATTGCCGGCGCAGCCGTGTCGCATAACTTCGGACTCGCTTCCAGCGCAGACGGAATCGGCAAAGGACCGGTGCTTTACGTGCTGATTGCAGGGTTTGTGTTCCTGCTCGCACTTTCGGTTTTCAATATAAAAAGGAGGGCATAAAACATGGTCGATGCAAGAGGATTGAGCTGCCCGATGCCGGTTTTGATGGTGCAGCGCGAAGTGAAGAAGAATCAGCCGAAAACGATCGAAGTCCTGGTGGACAACATGACCGCTGTCGGTAATATCACACGGTTTGCCGCGTCGCAGCATTATGAGGTACGTACGGAAGAAAAAGCGGGCGAATATCGTATGACGCTTTGGAAATGAAGTATATTGCGACGTTTTATACTCACGCGGCGGCATTGATGACAAGCCGCACACTGCAGAAGAAAGGCGTATCTTCAAAGCTTGCGCCGGTACCGCGTGCATTGTCGTCGAGCTGCGGAACATGCGTCATGTATGCTGCAGATAATCCGTATCTTTCGGATATGGATCCCGACGCCGAAGCGGTGTACGAAGTGACGGAATCCGGTTATCGGGAACTGATGCGAAACGAGTAACGAAAGGGGAGCGGAGTTCCGCTTCTCTTTTATTTTACGTAAATGCGGCATATTATGATGTTGCAAGCAAAACAAATACATGGTAAAATACGAAAAAAACAGGAAGAGGCACTATGAACACGTTCAAACGCATCGGCGTATTTGACAGCGGTCTCGGCGGGCTGACCGTTCTTGACGCGATCTGCTCCGCCAATAAAGGATTATCCATTGTCTATTTCGGCGATACCGCAAGGGTACCGTACGGTTCCCGTACATCCGAAACGATCATTCGGTATGCAGAACAAGACGTACGCTTTCTTCTGTCAAAGGGCGTTGAAGCAATCGTTGTAGCGTGCGGCACGGTCAGCGCGATCGCGCTTTCGGAGCTTCGCAAACGGTTTTCCGTTCCGATCGTCGGCGTCATCGAACCTGCTTGCGACGCTGCCGCAAAGATTACGCAAAGCAAACATATCTGCGTGATCGGCACGGAAGCGACTGTCCACAGCCAGGCGTATTCCGAATACATCAATCAGCAGTATCCGGAACTGAATGTATCCGGCATCGGCTGTCCGCTGTTCGTTCCGCTGATCGAAAACGGATTCCGTGAGGACGATCCGATTACACAGATGATCGTTGAACGTTATTTGTCACCGATTCGCAATACGGATATCGATACATTGATCCTCGGCTGTACGCACTACCCGTTCCTGTCGAACGTAATTCGGAAAACACTGCCCGGCATACGGCTGATCGACATCGGCGTAACGCTTTCCGAAGTGGTTTCAAAAACAATTTCGCTGCCGAACAATATTTCCGATAACTTTGTGGAATACTGTTTCAGCGACCGCGAAACCGGGTTCAAGCGTTTCGATACGGAACACCTCAAGAATCTTCCGAACGGACCGATCAAATCCGTCAACATTGAATCTTTCTGACATAGAAACAGGATACCCTCATATGCTTTAGCAACAAGCATGTGGGGGTATTTCTTTGAACTGGTATGAAGATCGCATCTGCGAGGAAGCTGCGTATATCGTAGAGCATAGGGCAACTGTCCGTGAAGCTGCAAAAGCGCTGTGCATCGGAAAAAGCACGGTTCACAAGGACGTTACGGAACGACTGAAAACGATCAATCCGGGCTTATACAGAAGCGTCAGAGACGTATTGAACGTCAACAAAGCAGAACGTCATTTGAGAGGCGGAAGAGCGACGCACGACAAGTACGCACATTTGCGTCAATGCGACGGCGAAGTCACGGCGGAAAGATAGACAGCGGAGGCTCCGCTTTGCTTCAGCGTCTTTGCACACTCATAGACGGTTGCGCCGGTTGTAAATACATCATCAACCAATGCGATGCGGAGACCTTTAACCATAGGATCGGCGGAAAAGCTGCCGCGCATGTTTCTGCGCCGTTCTGCGGGATCACGGATCGTTTTCTGATCCAATGAGAGCTTTGTTTTGAAAAGCAGTTTTGCGGAATAGGGAATCCCGGTCGAAGCTGAAAGATACGATGCAAGCAGCTCCGTATGGTTGAATCCGCGCAGCCATTTCTTGAACGGATGCATCGGAACGGGGACCAGAATATCAACATTCCATTCTTGCGGTACCGAAAGAAACTGTGAGAAGAATCCGGCATATTCCTTTTGTCCGTTCTTCTTGAACCGCATCACGGCGGCTGACAGCTCATCGCAGTACTGTAAACCGACGGTGATGCCGTCAAGCGGCTGCAGGCAGGTTGGGTTCGGCATGTATTTCAACTTGGAACGACATACGTCGCAAAGCCCGTCTTCTCCGATAATGTCCTCTTCGTCACACAGATAGCATTGATACGGACCCGGAGTCAGAGCGTCTTTCAAAAATGTGAGATGCGATTTAAGATCCGATGACAGCATATTCCGCGAGCCTTTCTTTCAGACCGGTGTTTCGTTCGGAACGCTGGGCGTTTTTGACCATTCTTGCAATCGTTTCGCTTCTGCCGATTCCGTACACAAGATGCTTTGCGCGCGTAACTGCGGTATATAGCAGATTTCGCGTCAGAAGCGGGATCGGTCCGCCGGCGAGGGGGAGAATGATCGTACGAAACTCGGACCCCTGACTTTTGTGTATCGTGATGCAGTATGCAAGATCGATCTCTTCGAACTGTGCAAAGGCATACTCTGCCGTCCGTCCGTCGTCAAAAGCAATCACCGCATATTTTTCGCGCGTATCGATCCGGAGTATCGTGCCGAGATCGCCGTTAAAAACGCCGAGCCCTTCCTCATATCCGCCCTGCTTTTGCGGTTTTCTCCATTCGACCTTATAATTGTTACGAATCTGCATGATCTTGTCGCCCTCGCGAAATACGGTATTTCCGGAGGTATGCTCCGCTTTCAATGGAGAAGGCGGATTGCAGACGTCCTGCAACAGACGGTTCAGTTCCACAACACCGAGAGGACCGGATTTCATCGGAACAAGTACCTGCAGGTCCATGAGTGGATCGCTTGTGCCGAGAGAAGAGGATTCTTTCAGAATCAGTTCTACGAGCCGCGCGCGAATCCGGTTTGTGTTCGGAATCTCTTCAAACAGGAAATCGGAATCACGATCGGTCAAAACCGGCATTTTACCGCTGTTGATCAAATGAGCGTTGCGAACAATGTTGGATCGCTGTGCCTGCCGGAAGATCTCCGTTAACCGGAAATACGGAAGAACACCGGAGGAAAGAGCGTCTGAAAACACGTTGCCGCAGCCCACGGGAGGAAGCTGGTCGCGATCGCCGACGAGGACGAGCCGCGTGCCCTTCGGAATTGCCTGCAGCAGCGCGTACATCAGCGGCGCATCGACCATGGACATCTCATCGATGATGATCATGTCGACGATCAACGGATTATCGCGGTTGCGCTGAAAACCTTCTCCGGGAATGTATTCGAGAAGACGGTGGATTGTTCTTGCTTCGTTTCCGGTTGCCTCCGTCATACGCTTGGAAGCACGTCCGGTCGGCGCAGCAAGCTCGACGGCATAGCCGTTTTCCTGCATGGCGTCGAGTATGCACCGAATGATCGTGGTTTTGCCGGTACCGGGTCCGCCGGTGATGATGCAAACGCCGTTGGACAAAGCCAAAGCGACCGCTTTTTTCTGTTCTGTTGAGAGCTCCATACCGACGTGCTTTTCCCAACGGCCGAGATCAAACGACCCGGATGCGATCGGTTGATTCAGAAGCAGAAGCTTTTTTGCAATATAATCTTCGATTTTGCAGAGGTAAGGCAGATAAACGGCATCGATACCGTTGACTTCGCAGCGCAGCAAATCACTGCCGCTTTCCATCCACTCAACAGTTTCTTCAATGCGGTCAATCGGAGCACCGAGCAGCTTTGCAGAGCGTTCGATCAGTACGTCATACGCAAGGAACATGTCGCCGCGTTCGTCTCTTGCCTGCTGTAAACAATAGCGGATTCCGGCCATAAGCCTTGCAAGCGAATCAGTCTCAAATCCGGCAACGTGCATTGCGATCCGGTCCGCAGTTAAAAAACCGATTCCGTCAATATCTTCAATCAGCTGATACGGATTTTCCTGCACTTTTGCAAGGCAGAGTTCGCCGTAGGTCTGCATCATTTTATAAGCTTGGCCGACAGTCACACCGTATGGCTCCAGACTCAGAAGAACGTCACGCAGAAGCTTCTTTTCGTGAAACGAATCCGAGATCATCTTTGCTTTTTTCGGTCCGATACCGGGGACTTCCGTCAAACGTTCCGGTTCCCGTTCTAAAACTTCAAGCGTGTCCATACCGAAGACGGAAACGATCGCTCTCGCCATCGCGGGACCGACGCCGCGTACAACACCGCTTTCAAGATATTTGATAATAGCGCTGTTGCTGGAAGGTGCGGTGCGTTCATAGGAGTCCACCTTGAATTGCGTGCCAAACCGCGGGTGATGGGATTGGGAACCGGTGAGACAGACCGTATCGCCGACGTTGATCAGCGGAAGCGAGCCGACACATGTAATTGTTTGTTTTTCGTCGTCGCAAAGAAGCGACAGTACGGTATAGCCGTTTGTCGCATTGCGGAAGATGATGGATTGTACGGTGCCGAAAAGTTCCATATCGTAAAAAGCCTCCGTTTGACCGGAGGCTGTTCGCTCAGAAGTCGAGTCGCTGTTCGATGTAGCTGCGCAGTTCCGTAATCGGAAGACGAACCTGCTCCATCGTGTCACGGTCGCGTACTGTCACACAATGATCGTTCTCGGAATCGAAATCGTACGTGATGCACAGCGGAGTGCCGATTTCGTCTTCACGGCGATAGCGCTTGCCGATCGATCCGGTCTCGTCGAAATCAACGGCGAAATGCTTCAGAAGGTCCAGATAGACTTCGTTTGCCTGCGCGGAGAGTTTCTTGGAAAGCGGAAGAACTGCTGCCTTGAACGGTGCAAGCGCGGGATGCAGATGCAGAACTGTACGAACATCGTTATTCTCCAGAGCCTGCTCTTCGTACGCATTGCAGAGAACTGCAAGGACCGTGCGCTCGACACCGAGAGACGGCTCGATGACATACGGGATGTACCGTTCGTTTTTCTCGGCATTATAGTAGGTCAGATCCTTGCCGGATGCATTCTGGTGCTGCGTGAGGTCGTAATCGGTACGGTCCGCCACGCCCCAAAGTTCGCCCCATCCGAACGGGAACTTAAACTCGAAGTCCGTCGTTGCCTTGGAATAGAAGACGAGTTCGTCCGGATCGTGATCGCGCAGACGCAGGTTCTCATCCTTGATCCCGATGGAAAGCAGGAACTTATGGCAGTAGCTGCGCCAATAATCGAACCATTCGAGGTCGGTCCCGGGTTCGCAGAAGAACTCAAGTTCCATCTGTTCAAACTCGCGAACGCGGAAAATGAAGTTGCCCGGCGTGATCTCGTTGCGGAAGCTTTTGCCGATCTGACCGATGCCGAACGGGAGCTTCTTGCGCGTAGTACGCTGGACGTTTGCAAAATTCACAAAAATGCCCTGCGCTGTTTCCGGACGCAGATATACCGTGTTCTTGGCGTCTTCGGTTACACCCTGGAAGGTTTTAAACATCAGGTTAAATTGACGGATATCGGTGAAGTTGTGTTTGCCGCAAGTGGGGCAGGGGATCTGATGCTCTTCAATAAAAGCTTTCATCTCTGCCTGCGTGAAAGCGTCGATCGGCTTATCAAGCGTGAAACCGTTTTCCTGAGACCAGTCTTCGATCAGCTTGTCTGCACGGAAACGCTCTTTGCATTCGCGGCAATCCATCAGAGGATCGGAAAAACCGCCGAGGTGACCGGACGCTTTCCACGTCTCAGAATTCATCAGAATCGCGGCGTCGAGTCCGACGTTATAGGGGCTCTCCTGCACGAACTTCTTCCACCATGCCTTTTTGACGTTGTTTTTGAGTTCAACGCCGAGAGGACCGTAATCCCACGTATTGCTGAGACCGCCGTAGATCTCGGAGCCGGCAAAAATGAAGCCGCGGTTCTTGCAGAGATTGACGATCTTGTCCATCGAAAATGTATTCTGTTCCATACGTATTCTCCTTTGTTTATCCTTAGTATTATCATGCGAACGGCGTATTTTGTCAAGCGTTTCAAAAAAGAACATTGTGCCGGGAACCATTTTATCTTAGGCGTCATACAATACTGTAACGACGGAAAACGTCGAATCATCATGAACGGAGGAACTATACAATGTTCAATAATCTCGGTGGAACCAATCTGACCTGGCTGCTCGTTTTGCTTCTGCTCATCGGAGACAACGACAACGGTATGGGCGTTTCCTGCGATACGCTGATCTGGCTGCTTCTGCTGTCGCGCTTCTGCGGCGGTGAGAACGGATGCGGCTGCGGCAATCAGAACCGTCCCTGCGGCTGCTCTGCAATGTAATGTAAAAAACCCTTTGAAAATCGCCTTCTTTGTGGTATACTGTCCGCAAAGGAGGCGATGGTTATGTTGCTGAAAATCGAAGGTATGGGCTGCATGCATTGCGTCGCAAAAGTTACGAAAGCGATGCAGGAACTCGGAGCAACCGTGAAATCCTGTGAAATCGGAACCTGCGAGATCGACGGAATCAACGACGTCAATGCAATTCGCGATGCAATCGAAGGAATCGGGTTTGAACTGATTTCCGCCGAAGAATGAATCACGTAGTTGTCGGAATGTCCGGCGGCGTCGACAGCTCTGTTGCGGCATATCTGCTGAAAGAACAGGGCTATGATGTTGTCGGCATTTTTATGAAAAACTGGGAAGAAAACGACGATGACGGCGTTTGCACGGCAACCGCAGATTATGCGGATGTAAGAAGCGTGTGCGAAACGATCGGCATTCCTTACTATACCGTAAATTTTGCACAGGAATATCGCGATCGCGTTTTTTCGTATTTTTTGTCCGAGTATCAAAAGGGAAGAACACCGAATCCGGATGTGCTCTGTAATTGCGAAATCAAATTCAAAGCATTTCTGGACTTTGCGCTGTCGACCGGCGCCGGGCTGCTTGCGACAGGGCATTATTGCCGGTTGAACGGGGACAAGCTCCTGATGCGCGGTGCAGATCCGGGAAAGGACCAGTCTTATTTTCTTGCAGGGCTGACACACAAACAGTTGGAACGCGTCGTATTTCCGATCGGAGATATGATGAAATCCGAGGTTCGCGCCATCGCGCACGTACAGCGGTTTTCGAACGCCGCAAAGAAAGACAGTACCGGCGTATGTTTTATCGGCGAGCGAAACTTCAAACAGTTTTTGATGCAGTATCTTCCGGCACAGCGCGGCGATATTGTCGATGAAAACGGCCGCAAGATCGGAACGCACGACGGTTTGATGTACTATACGCTCGGTCAGAGACGCGGTCTCGGCATCGGCGGACGCAGCGATGGTACGGGAGAGAGCTGGTTTGTGATCGGCAAGGACCTCGAACGCAATCTGCTGATTGTCCAGCAAGGCGAACATGAAGAACTGTATTCCACATCGCTCGACGCAGAATCAGTCAACTGGATCGCTGGAACGCCGCCGGCGGTATCGTTTGCGTGCACGGCGAAGTTCCGGTACCGTCAACCGGATCAGAACGTCAGAGTTACCATAAACGGAATCGGTGCGCATGTCGATTTTTGTGAACCGCAGCGGGCGGTGACACCGGGTCAATGGGTTGTATTCTACCGGGGCGATCTGTGCCTCGGCGGAGGACCGATCGACACCGTAACGCCGCTGAAGCCGATACGTATATGAGAGAACGCGGTATCCATCTGACGCCGCGGCTTTCAGCGGCTTTGGAAATGCTTGACGAATGCAGATGCGTTGCGGATATTGGCTGCGATCACGGCAGACTGACTGCTGCTCTGCTGCAGAAGAAGATATGCGAACGTGTCGTAGCGTCCGATATCAGTGAACAATCGCTGCAAAAGGCAAGACAGCTGATTCAACTGATTGGCATGTCCGATCGTGTTTCGTTTCGTATCGGAGACGGCTGTTCGGTGCTTCAGCCTTACGAATGCGATACAATCGTGCTGCTTGGCATGGGCGGAACGCTGATGTGCAGAATGCTTGAAGCATGTTCGATTCCGTTAATGGGTGCGCATTCAATCGTTCTGCAGCCGATGCGCGCACAAGACGATATCCGCAGATACCTCTATGATCATGAATACCGTATCACAGCAGACCGCATTGTTTCGGATCACGGACGTCTGTATCAGGTGCTGAAGGCTATTCCGGGAACCGGTCGTGAACCCGTGCCGGAAGGTTTTCCGGAAGAATTTTTCGACGTTGGTTACCGATCATTTGCCGCGCGGGACAAATTGCTTCCGGAGCTGTGCCTGCAGCAGCTGTCCTGTCACGAGAAAATGCTGAAAACGGCAGCGGGAACGGACGGAGAGATGATTTTGCTGAAAAAGATTTCCGCGCTGAAACAGATTTTGCAGGGACTATGACGGGAGGCAGAAATGAAACTGCATGATTTTTGCGAGAGAATGGAGCACATTGCACCGAAATCGCTTGCGTTGGATTTCGATAACGTCGGTCTTTTGATCTCACCGGAACATGACGAAATCCACAAGGTGCTTGTCTCACTGGATCTGACTGTCCCGGTAGCAGAGGAAGCGATCTGCGGCGGTTACGATCTCGTACTCACGCATCATCCGATCTTCTGGGATCCGATTAAGGCGGTTTCAAAGGATGATCCGGATACGGCGGCGGCATATCGGCTGATCCGTCACGGAATCGGACATTTTGCCGCACATACCAATCTCGATGCGTGTATCGGCGGAGTAAACGATGTGCTTGCGGCATTGCTCGGACTGACAAAGATCAAACCGATTCCGCCGGAGAATCTCGGCAGAATCGGGACGCTTCCGAATCCCGTTCCGTTTCGCGACTTTGCGGAGAAATGTCAATGCGTACTGAAGACGAAAGGTCGTTTTATCGGAGATCCGGAGCGCATGATCCGTAAGGTTGCGGTGATCGGCGGTGCAGGCGGCAGCGACGTTGCATTCGTGAATGACACCGGCTGCGACGCATTTGTTACAGGCGAAATGAAACACAGCCAAGCGCTTACCGCTTTGGAACTCAACCTGAACTGCTGCGTGATGGGACATTACGAAACTGAATTTCCTGTACTGAAACCGTTAATAGACCGTTTACAGGAAGGAAAAAATGATGTACAATATGATTTAACACAATCAGGCGATACGCCTCTGTATTGCCTTTAAGGAGGAACTCATTATGAGTAAACCGGTTGCATTACTTGCTTATCAGGATGCGGATCTTGAAAAGCAGCAGATCGAAACAGGACTGCGTACGACGGCGAACCGCGTAAAGATGAATAAGCTTGCAAAGTATGTCAAACAACAGCAGGCAACTCTTACAAAGCTGACAGAAGATATGGAGTCGCATTCTGCGGCGATGAACCGCCTGAATGCACAATATGATGCGGTTTTGGATCGCTTGGATCTTGAGTCTTCGGAGTTTGAAACGCTGAAAGGCGACGAAGAATGCACGTCAGAAGAAATGACAGAATTCCGTCATGACATCGAAAAACTGCAGCGTGAAGCAAACAATTTGGAAAAAGAGATCAAGCAACTGTTCCGGAGCCTTGAGGAAACCGTATCCGAATATCAGAAGACGCGTCAGCAGGGAGCCAAAGCAAAGAAAGAATACGATCAAGTCAAAATTCTTTGCCAGAAAGAGAAAGATGATGCGGCGATCGATATGCTTGCAGCGGATAAAAAACTGGAGGAACTTGAACGCCACGTGAGTCCTTCTCTGATGAACCGGTATAAACGTGCGCGCCTGCACAACAGCGTTCCGGTGGTCGAGGTGCGGGACGGAAAATGCAGCGGCTGCAACATGTCGCTCCCGAGTCTCGCAATACGAAGGCTCGTCGGGGAGAATATGATCCTCGAATGCGAGAATTGCGGCAGGCTTTTATACGCTGACAACGATTAGTTTTAACGGTGAGTAAGTCAGACGATCGCGGCTCTTTATGAGGTGAGGAAAGTCCGAGCACCGCAGGGCAGAGTGCCGGGTAACGCCCGGTGAAGGCGACTTCAAGGAAAGTGCAACAGAGAGATACCGCCCGGTTATCCGGGTAAGGATGGAAAGGCGAGGTAAGAGCTCACCAACGGCATGGCGACTTGTCCGTTCTGTAAACCCCACTCGGTGCAAGATTGGAATGAGAGCATTCAATAGCGGCCCGCTACGCTCTTGATAATCGCTTGAACGGCCCGGCAACGGGTCGTCTAGATAGATGATCGTCCTTAGACAGAACTCGGCTTACGGCTTGCTCACCGTTATTATATGAATGATATACTTGGGGGATGTATGGAAGAGATTCGATATCGGAAAGAGTATTCGCAGATTCTGCGGGAAGAAATCGTCCCTGCCACCGGATGTACGGAGCCGATCTCCATCGCATACTGCGCGGCAAAGGCCCATCAGGTTCTCGGCATGCAGCCGACCGCCGTCACGGTTTCCGTAAGCGGCAATATCCTGAAAAATGTGAAAAGCGTCGTAGTCCCGAATACAAACGGATTAAAGGGCATTCGCGCCGCGGTCGCAGCAGGCATTGTCTGCGGAGATGCGGATAAAGGTATGCAGGTTATCAGCCGTGTTACCGACGAACAGCGCGCTGCAGTTGCACACTTCATGGATTCCGTCAATATTGACGTCTCCTGCGCGGAAACCGATTGTCCGCTGTATATCAGCATAACGCTCTATGCACGCACTTCCTATTCACGGGTTGTGATCGCGAACAATCATTCCAATATCGTCGAGATCATGAAGAACGGAGAAGCATTGTATAAGCGTCCGATTGTCGCGCAGAGCGAAGACAATCTGACGGACAAATGCTGCCTGAATCTGCATGATATCGTAGAATATGCAAACCGTGTCGATGTATCGGAGGTAAAAGATCTTCTGGATCTGCAGATCGATTACAATATGGCGATCTGCGAAGAGGGACTCCAGCACGATTACGGCGCCAATATCGGCAAAATACTTCTTACGGAAAACGTATCTGACGCAAAAACCATCGCAAGAGCTTATGCGGCGGCGGGCAGTGATGCGCGAATGAGCGGATGCGAAATGCCGGTTGCGATTCTTTGCGGTTCCGGCAATCAAGGAATCACTGCGTCCGTTCCGGTCATCTGCTATGCCAAGCATTATGCGGTCGGCAAGGAACGCATGTATCGAGCGCTGATTCTTTCCGACCTTCTGACGGTTTATCAAAAAGCGGGAATCGGACGATTATCAGCTTATTGCGGCGCGATCAGCGCCGGCTGCGCAGCGGGGGCAGGTATTGCTTATCTGCTCGGCGGAGACGAAACTGTTGTTGCGCACACACTTGTCAATTCCGTTGCAATGATTTCCGGAACGATCTGTGACGGCGCAAAGCCCTCATGTGCTGCAAAGATCGCAGCGGCGATTGATACCGGTATACTCGGGTATCAGATGTATCTGCATCAGCAGCAGTTCTATCACGGCGACGGGATCGTTGCGCCGAACGCGGACGCGACAGTTCGCAATATCGGCAGAATCGCATCGGAGGGTATGGTTGAAACGGATCAGACCATCATCGATATCATGCAGAAAGACTGTAAATAAATATCATAATAATATAAAAATAGACGACCGGATCACACCGGTCGTCTTTGCGCTGATATGTTTTACGGATGCAGTTTGTAGAGCAATCCGGCATCGGTCTTTGCGACTGTTTCGCAGTTTGCGTTAAAATACGTATAGTCGATTTCATAATTCGATCGTTCGGCATTGGTAACGAGAATGTATTGCACGCCGTACTGACGGAAAAGATCAAGATGAGATGCCGGATCCTCAAACATCAGAGTTACATCGGCTTCACGCTCAGAGGTGTCGATTCCGTGATAATACAGGAACGTGCCGGTTCCGGTTACGATGCTTCTGCCTGTGAGCGGCGTTACGACATTCCAGTGATAGCTGTCTGCAAGAATGACTGCATCCGGCTCTGTAGCGTGATAAATCTGATCAGACAACGCGGCTTCGGATGCTGTATATACTTGATATTCACTTTTCAGTTCACGCAGAATCGTCATGACAGAGGACGCGAACAGCGTAAAGATTACGATGCACGAAGCAAGCGTCAATCCTACACCATGCCATGAAGGTTTGTGCTTTTTCGGATCGGTGATCAGCGTATATAATCTCATGACCGGGAAAAACAGGGAGACGGCACATAGGAATAACGTCAGATACGACAACCCCTTTTTCAAGGTGAGCACCGATTCACGGTAGTGAGACAGCCATACTGCCGCCAAAGTACACAACAGCCAGATGGAAAGAACAGTCGGGGCAATCCATACGCTGCAGGAGGTATGGTTCCGGAAAGCATCCACACATGCAGCGATGCAAAGCGCAAACAGGATAAACGCGATAAAGAACAAGGTCATAGCGGTTCCCTGACGCAGCATAAAGCCGCCTTCCGCATCGAAGGCTAGCTTGAACAGGAAATAGCACAGAAGCGAACCTGTCAAAATACAGACAGAAATCCGATAGGCATTTAACCGCTCCGAAACAGTGCTTTTTTTCAGAATGAACCGTCTGATCCTGTTCAGCGAAACAAAAACGAATTTGGCAACCAGTCCGCATGTAAAGGCAAACCAGATAAACAGCAGCTTGTTGTTATCGTAATTGTTCGGCTGAAACGCAACAAACTCCGCGATCAGCCACACCGCTATCGCGCCGGCGTAAATGCGCTTGTCCCGTTTGGGAAGCAGAATGAAAGCAAACGGCATAAGAAGGAAAATCAAGCCGAGGTTTTTAATATAAAACCATAAATAGGAGTCGGCTTCGTTGGCCCAGTTCAAATGGATACGAACAAGACCGCTTTCGGAAGCTTGACGGAACGTAAACAGAAACAATTGCGGCGCGGCGAATAAACAGGCAACGCCAGCATAGACCGCCCAACAAATCAATCGCTTTGGGCTAAAGCGCACAATGATGAGGTCAGATATACAGTAAACAGCGCTGATGATTCCGAGTGCAAGGAAAGAATGCGTATGGATCATCGGCAGCAAACCGGCAAAAACCGCAAGAGGAAGAATGTTGCTATGCTTCTTTTCAAAGGCAAAGCCGTGCAGCAGATACAGACAGGGGAATAGAATCGCCCACCCGAACAGAGTAGCACGCTGAGGAATCAGCATGTCGACAATCGGATTGACCCATCTTAAACCGAGTGCAGGCATGTTGGTAGGCGTCAGATAAAACCCGTCGAGCAGAAGCTGCGAAACGTTTTGATGCTCGTGAAGAAAAGCGGGAAGCAATCCGCCCGATTTTGACAGATCAAAGAAATAAAAGAACCCGAAACCGCCGCCGAAGAAAAACAGAAAAGTTGCAAACAGCGCACGCGGTTTACGCTTCAGCCATTGCTTGAAAAACAGATATACACCCGAAATCACAAGGACAAAGGCATAAATCGCCGAGATCAGATAGGCTTCACGTACCGATGCGCCGAGACGGAAAAGCGATGCGCCGGAGGTCTCGCACAGGAACGGATAGTTCAGTGCGTGCCCGGGGAAAATGCTGTATTGCGGAGGGAATGCGGTTTGTTCCGCAATGCTCGTAATAAAACCGAGGTGCATGGCAAGATCGCCGTACGTCACCTGACCTACCCAAAGTGAACCGTCTTCGTGCCGGTTCAGAATATGCGTATGCAGCAAAACACAGCACAAAACAAGAATCGGAAGCAACCACAACATTGAAAGGAAGTCCTTTCCGATTCGGTAACTGCGATACAGCTTGTGCCTGTTCTGTACGAAAACAACAGCAACAGACGCAGCTGCGGCGATCAAAGCAAGCGCAGCGGAGAGAAGCTGTGAAACGACGGTAAAGCCAAGAAACAGTGCAAAAAGGGAGGGGATCCATGTCAGCATCAGTAAGCCGACAGTAAGTCCGAGCCAGATCCGGTTGAGAAACGCGTGCTGTCGAAATACGACCTCGGAGACACAAATCCCCGAGATCGCAAACAGAACGGTAAATAATAAAGCGGCAATCATTTAGTTATAAACAAAATACCGGTGGTATTTGGACCGCAATGCGCGCTGATCGTCGCGCTTGCATGCGTGATATGGATTTCCTTGAAGGGCTGCAGCTGCATGGCAAGATCGCGCATTGCATAGAGAACTTCGGGATCCGATCCGGAATGTGTGATAAAACAGCGATCAAGTACGATATCGGTACGATCCTTAATCATGTTTTCAACATACTTCAGCGCGCAGCGCTTATAGGAGCCCATGTATTTCTTTCCGACGGTCATGGAACCGAAAAGCTCGTTTCGGACCATGATGCAGGGTTTGATATTCATGAGCGTAGCACCGAACTGCGCAAGACCGGAGCATCGTCCGCCGGCGTGGAGATATTTGAGATCGTCCAAAATGAAGGATGCGCTGACTTTGTCGGTGATCGGCGTCACTTCTTCATAAATCTGCTTAGCGCTGAGACCTTGCTTGATTCGCTCTCCGCATTCGCAGACGATATGACCGCTTCCGGAAGAAAGGCTCTTGGAATCAATGACATAAACACGACCGGGATCAAACAGTTCCCCTGCAAGACGTGCGTTGCCGCAGGTGGAAGACAAACCGCTGCCGAGTGAGACATGAACAATATCGTATCCCTGCTCGATATACGGTCTGAATACGGCTTCGTATTCGTCGATATTCATAGCGCACGTACTCGGAAGGACGTGATTCTTTTCATAGTTGTCGTAGATTTCTTGATGGGTAATGTCGATACCGTCAAAGTATTCGTTACCGTTCATGCGAACATGGATGTGCACGAAATCGACGTTGTATCGTTTTGCTAACTCCGGACCGATATCGCAGGAGCTGTCGGCAATCAGTTTAACAGGGTTCATAGTAAAATCCTCCTTATTGCATATTATCATGATACAGCGGATATGTCAATTTTTTTCGAAAATGAAACACACAAAAAACAAACGACAGGTGCATAAAATGCAACAATCTTGTGAACTGCATTGACGAAAAGCACAAAAACGAGTAACATAGAAAAAGAAAAATAAGGGAGAGCGGGACAGCAATGGCGAAGAATCCGTATTCGGTACTCGGGGTTTCCGAGACGGCAAGCGACGAAGAAATTCGCGCCGCTTATCGTAGACTTGCCAAGAAATACCATCCCGACTTGAATCCGAATGATCCGTCTGCAGCGGCAAAGATGAATGACGTAAACGTTGCATATGATCAGATCAAGACGGCGGAGAAGCGGGAAGCGTATCGCGCTTCCGAACGCCGGCAGACGTATACTCAGCAATCGACATACAATCAGAATCCGTGGCAGACGTATTACCGCACGGGACAGGGGTATTACGGCGGTTCCTATACGGGAAACAGCGAAGACGACAGCAACGAACCGCCGTTCGGCTGGGACTCCATTTTCGAAGAACAGGAACGCAGAAAAACGGTTTCCGTCCGGTATCGTCTGCTTCGCAGACTGTATTTGGTGCTGATGTTCGTCTTTTTGTTTTTTGTCTTTGTACATTGTGTGGTTACACCGATGCTGACCCGATGCGTGGCTCCGTTCTTGGGCTTGTGCTACGGTTCATCGAATGCGTATCAATACAATGAGGTCGTTGACGAGTTTGAGCGTATGAAAGAAGGAATCTGCTATGAAGTTTCGTAATCGTTTGTATCAGTTCATGCAGGGACGCAACGGCGTCGACGCATATGCAAAGTTTTTGAACCGTATAAGCCTCGGCTGCCTGGTTTCCGCAATACTGTTTACATTTCTTTCACTTGTGTTTTTAACACACGGAGGAAATACTGCAGCGCTCGTATTCCGCATTCTGTATTATGTGTTCTATGGACTCGGCGTTTTGGTTATGGTCTATTGGATCTTCCGCGTATTTTCGCGTAATGTATCGAAGCGGCAGGCGGAGAATACCAGATTCCTGTATCGTCAGCAGAAACTGAACCGCAGGATCGGCTCTCTGAAACAGCAGTGGAAGGATCGAAAAACACACAAATATTTTAAGTGTCCACAATGCGGACAAAGAATTCGCGCACCGCGGCACAAAGGTAAGATCCGCGTTACCTGTTCCAAGTGCTCACACGTCTTTATCACAAAAACCTGATGCTTGCATATGCCTCCGATTGTGTTATAATAAGAACACAACGGAGGTTTTCTTATGAGTTATGCAGATCAGGTTTATATTGATAATTGCCGCAGAATTCTAACGGAAGGCGTGTGGGATACCGACCGCCCGGTGCGTCCTAAATGGGAGGACGGCACACCGGCGCATACGATAAAGCTGTTTGGAATCGTCAACCGGTATGACTTGCAAAAAGAGTTTCCGATCATGACGCTTCGCCGCACATACTGGAAATCCTGTGTTGACGAGCTGCTTTGGATCTGGCAAAAGAAATCGAACGATGTACATTTGCTCAACAGCCATATTTGGGACAGCTGGGCGGATGAATCCGGTTCGATCGGAAAAGCATACGGCTATCAGCTTGCGCAGAAGCATCGGTATCCGGAAGGCGAATTCGATCAGGTGGATCGTGTCCTGTATCAGCTGAAACATGATCCGACAAGCCGGAGAATCCTCACAAGCATGTATAACTTTGAAGATCTTCACGAAATGAATCTCTACCCATGCGCTTACAGCATGACATTCAACGTCTCCGGCAACAAATTGAATGCAATTCTGAATCAGCGATCTCAGGACATGCTGACCGCAAACAACTGGAATGTGGTGCAGTATGCGGTCCTTGTCCATATGTTTGCACAGGTCTCGGGGTTGGAACCCGGCGAACTGGTACATGTCATTGCGGATTGTCATATCTATGACCGGCATCTGGAAATGGTAGAGAACATGACTCGCCTCGAGCCTTTCGATGCGCCGAAATTCACGATTGATCCTGCTGTCAAGGATTTCTACGCGTTTACAACAAAGAGCTTCAAAATGGAAAACTATCGGTATCATCCGTTTGAAGGAACGATCCCGGTTGCAATCTGATTGAAATGAAAGCAATCGTCAATGTTACCCCGCAATGGGGGATCGGAAGTGAAAACCGGCTTTTGGTGCGCATTCATGCAGATATGCGCCGTTTTCGCATGCTGACCTCTCACAATACGATCATCATCGGACGCAAAACGCTCGATACGTTCCCAAACGGCGCGCCGCTTCCGAACCGTGACAATATCATCCTGACCCGTGATCCTATGTTTTCGGCGGACAAGGCGATCGTATGTCACGATCTCAGCGAACTTGCTCATGCGCTTTCCGACCGTGATCCGAATACGGTTTACGTATGCGGCGGCGAACAGATTTATCGCTTACTGCTTCCGTACTGTGATTCTGTGCTTGTAACATTGACATACACGAATGCTGAAGCGGATCGATTCTTTCCCGATTTGAACGTGTTGCCGAACTGGATCCTTACGGACGCGGGGGAGAAGCAAGACGAAGAGGGAATTGACTTTCGTTTTTTGACTTATACAAATACCGATCCGCGCGAGCTGCCATTTACACCTTCGGTCTGATAATCCATCAGATCCGTTTGTTGACGGATTCAATGAATACTTAAGTAAGGCTGCGTATCGGATGCGATACTTGTGCTGGCGGGTCAATTGATAATGCAAAACAGAAAAAGCCAAAGGCATCACGGATAATGAATTTAAGGCGTTCAAAGATACTTTTGGGCAAAAAAAGGATTGCTATCTATTAAATAGCAATCCTTTTTTGGTGGAGGCGGGGGGAGTCGAACCCCCGTCCGAAAACCCGTTGGCAGGATTTTC
>CAMORL010000004.1 GCA_946623765.1 uncultured Clostridia bacterium | reverse complement strand
GACAAACCGATCTATTGCTCGGAGTGCTTTGCAGCGCGCCGCGGCAGATAAGAACGCAGCACAACACAAAAAACGGACAGCTTACGGCTGTCCGCTTTTGTTCATTTCGGAACGATTTGCGTTCCCGATCGGCTGCGTGTCCGCAATCACCAATCAAACAGGCTTGCGATCCCGCCGGTCGCCGCGGCGATCAGCAGCACGACGCCGAAGATGATCGCTGCCAGGACCAGTACGCACCAGTACGACCGGGCATAGTTGCGGCGGTTGATGTTCGCACTGCTGCAGGAAAAGACGATCAGGAAAATGAATCCGACGATCGGGATCGCAAACAGCAGGCCATATCCGAAATACGCCCATGCGCCGAGCGGACGGAATCTCGCCGGAAGCTGATCCTCCGTGATCTCTCTCTGCTGGATCACGATCGGCTGCACGGGTTGTACCGGCTGCACGGGCTGTACCGGCGGTGCTGGCCGTACCGTCGATGCAGACGGTTCGGTCCGATACGTTTCGTGCGTGGATGTGCTGTGCGAAGGAGACCGCAGTACGCGTCCCTCCGTGGACGAATTCGGATTGGGAGTCGGTCGGAAGAGCTTCGCGCCGCAGTGCATGCAGAACACGTTGCCGTCCTCGACCGTATTGCCGCAGTTGGGACAAATCATCGTGATGCCTCCTTGTAATTTTTGAACGGAAAGGGGTTCCCCCTTTGCATGATATATTGTACAGAATCACGCATTTTTTGTCAATGTGTTCTTCGTTTTGCAGCGTACATCCTTTTTTTGCGCCGAAAGCGACACCTTTTCCCGCTTCAAACGTCTTTATAAGTGAACGGCCGTGAAAAACCAAGGAGAAACCCTTATGAAAGATGTAACCGAAACATTCAATACCGTATACGACGCGACGTTTCGCGAGCTGATGCGATACTGTCTTTTGAAAGCGTCTCTCGAAGACGCGCACGATCTTTTACAGAACACCTATGCGCAGTTCTACCGTGCGCTTTTGAAAAAAGGCAGCAGCGCAATCCGCGATCCGAAAGCGTATCTTATGACGACGCTGAAACATGAGATCGCAGGCTTTTACCGATCCGGCGCCGTACGCAGAACGGTCCCGCTTACGCTGGTCGAGGACGAACCGGACGATTTGTCCGTCGAAGACCTGAGCCTCGATCACGCGGCAATCGGCGACGTTCTCGAGGCTTTGAAGCGCGAACCCGAAAGCACGCAGCGCATGTTTATTCTATACTACGGATACGGCATGAAGCTCGGCGACATTGCAAAGGAAACCGGCACGACGGAAGCGGGCGTGAAAAGCAGGCTCGCCCGCGTGCGAAAGAAACTCAGAACATCCTTGGGAGAGGAGAACACATTATGAAAAAAACAGCAGAACAAATCCTTTCCTTTGCGGAAAACGAACTGATCGACAAAGAATCCATCCGCCGCGCCGTCCTTTCGGAAGCGCCGCAGAAACGAAAAAGAAACATCGCATGGACAAAGATCCTGCTGCCGGTCGCCGCGTGCTTCGTGCTTCTTTGCGGCACGGTGCTTTTAATCCCGTCAGCAAGAGCGGAGGTGTTTCGTTGGCTTCACATCTCGCGTCCGGAGCAGTATCTGACCGAAGACCCCGAAGAGCGCACGCCGAACGAAGCCCTCAATACGCTGATCCTGCCGCCCGTAACCGACGAACCGTCCGCCAACGGAATCCTTTCCGTTGACGACGAACCGATCTGGCAGAGAATCGCGGACGATTTTCGCATCGATCTCGGCGAAACGATGTACGACGGCGAACAGCTGTACCTTACGGTCACCCTGCACGGGCTGACCGCACTGCCCGAGGTTGACGCCTATACGGGCGGCAGCGCAACACAGACGCGCGTTCCGGAAGACCGGATTGGAGAATTCTTTGAGGACGGCAAGGTTCCGGAGGAATTCACAAACGGCACGATGTCGTTCTTTGAGGAAAGCATGGGGCAGTATTTCCTGCGCTTTGCCGACGGCACGGAAATCTACGGCGGGTTTGTTTCGACGCTCGACTCGAATCCCGATTTCATGGCAGCGCTCGACCGCAATTTTGACGAATACGGCGAGGATCCGCTTTCCGACGCGGACCGCGAAGCGATCAGCCGCGATTCGATCCAATGGCTCTCGGGCAACGCACTGACCGGCGTTGTGAGCTGGAGTACCCACGGTACGATCCCTGTTCGGGAGAACGGAGAAACCGTCATCCGCAATACAAGCGATTATTTCAAAGAGCATGCCGACGAGAGCGGGATTCTGACCGCGGAAGTGATCTACCGCGCGATCAGCACCATTCCGGAGGAAACGGTGCACCTCGAAGCCGAGCTCGGCACGGCGCGCTTCACCCTCACCGCTGTCGACGCGCTTGAGCGAGACGCGCTCACGCCCGTTTCGGAGCCCGTTGCGTTCGGGCATTGTGACGTGAAGCTGTCCTATACGGAGTGGATCAAGACCGATTACGACGATTCGACCCATTGTGAGACCAATCTGCCCGCCGATCTTTACGGGCTTTGCGCGCGGATCGAAAGCGCAGGAACAATCGACGCGCTCGGCATTCACGGAGTCTGCCTCCGGTTTGATCTGCCGGGTGACTGGACGCCGGAAATGTGCGCCGCGTTCCGCAACAATCTGGCGTTTGAACTCAGGATCGACGGTAAACGCTGCAGCACGACCGAATCGTGCGACCGGGTTGACACACATACGCTTCTGTTCACGATCGACACATATGAATTCCCGTACGATCAGCTCGCTTCCGCCGAATCGATTTGCATCACGCCCTCGCTGTTCTTCTGCGACACGTTTATCGTCGGCGACACCAAAACCGAAATGCAGGACAACGTGCCGTACATTCATCCGGATACAAACGAGCGCGTCAACTGGGACGGTCATCTGCTGCCCCTGCCGGAAGCCGTATTCACGCTTTCGATCCATCCCTGAATACGAAAAACGCCCCGTGTAGAAAAAAGCGCTTCCTTCGCGGAAGCGTTTTTTTACGTCAAATGTGAGATACGGTTCTCAATCCGTCAATGCAGCGACATGCGCGGTGCATTTGACTCCTTGCTGTCTTCGCCGCTCGCATGATTCGAAGAATCATAGGCGAAGGCTGAATCAATAGAACGTAGCAACCGGCTGCTCGGGTTCGGTCGCAGGGTCGAAGGAATGCACCGTGATGACGGGTCCCTTCTTGCCGTAGATGTTCGAGAACTTCTCGTTGATGCGACCCTCGACGATGCCCCAGCCCTTGTGCTTGACGGACTTTGCGCGGTCCCACTTGCAAACGAGCGGGCAGTAGGCGATATCCGCCTCGCAGCAGGTCATGATGTGGCGACCCGCCAAAAACGTGTCCTTCGGAAGCCGCATGTTGTTGGCGCAAAGCCCCTTATAACGGACGGTCTTGCCCTCGTACTTTGCGGGCTCGTCAATGAGGTCGCGGTAAAAGAGCGCATAGTCGCGATCCGCGATCTCGACGATATCGGCATTCAGATCGAACGGCAGCGGATCCTCGATGTCGTCCTCCTCGCTTCTTCCGTCGGTCAGATCGTACACGATCTGCGCCCCGCGGGAGATCCCGCGCACCAGCTTATGCAGTTCCATTCTGTCCTGCTCCGGCTCGACGCGCGTGAAGATGACGAGTTCTGCGGTGTTCAGCTTATCCACGACAAGCTGCCGCATGTTCGCGTTGAACGCAGAGATCGTGCTTGCGTCGACCATCATGGTCTCCTGCGCGATGCCCCAGTTTTCCGGCAGGCGGTCGAAGAGATCGTTCATCTGCCACATGCCGTTGTACTCGATCATGATGCGCGATGCCGCCGCCTTGCGTCCCCACAGGATCATGTTGCCCTGCGTCAGCTCGGACTGATCCGAAACCGTATGGATCGTCACGTTGTTGATCGAGAAGCGTTTCGGATCGAGCTCCTCCTCGCCCTCTTCACACAGAATGACGAGCGTGCGCTGTCCTTCATTGAAGCCGGGATCCTCGAGCATGGACTGCAGAAACGTCGTCTTGCCGGAATCGAGAAACCCCGTGAACAAAAAGACCGGAAGCATCATGGCGGATTACTCCCCGAACAGGACTTTCAGCGCGTCCTCGTGCATCTTGGAACCGATCACGCAGAGACGGCCGATCACGCCCGCGCTGCCTCTTCTGATCTCAACCTCGCCGGGAACGTGGTCGAAGTGGATCCACTTTTCGCCGTCCGCCGCAGGCACAACGCCCTTTGCGCGAAGCACGACGCCGTAGGCTGCTTCGTCGTCAAGTTTGTTAAGCTTCTCTTTGAGCTCGTCCTCGGTGAAGCGATGCATCGTTTCGAGTCCCCAGCTTTCGAAGATCTCGTCCGCATCGTGTCCGTGATGATGGTGATGGTGATGATGATGTTCGTGTTCGTCCTCATCGTCGTCATCATGGTGGTGATGGCACTCACACTCCGGATCGTCGCATTCTTCGTCATCGTCATGGTGGTGATGATGGTGATGATGCTCGTGCTCGTCCTCATCGTCTTCATCGTGGTGGTGATGATGGCACTCGCACTCCGGATCGTCGCACTCGTCATCATCGTCGTGATGGTGATGGTGGTGCTCCGCTTTGAGCGCTTCCATGTGCGCCTTCAGCGAGTCGCGGCTCTCGATCGCCTTCACAAGGTCTGTGCCGGAAAGCTGATCCCACGGCGCGGCAACGACGGTCGCTTCCGCGTTGAGCTCGCGCACCATGTCGAGCACTTCCTTCAGGCGCTCCTCGCTTACGTCCTGCGAACGGCTCAGAACCACGCAGTCCGCCGCTTCGATCTGGTTCACATAGAATTCGCCGAAGTTCTTGCGGTAAACGCGCGCCTTCTTGGCGTCGACGACCGCAATGCAGCTGTTGATGACCACGTCGTCGGTGAGCACGCCGCTGACCGCGCGCTTGACGTCAGAAAGCTTGCCCACGCCGGACGGCTCGATGAGGATGCGGTCCGGATGGAATTCGTCCAGCACTTTTTTAAGCGCTTTGGAAAAATCGCCGACGAGCGAGCAGCAGATGCAGCCGGAGTTCATCTCCGTAATCTCAATGCCCGCTTCCTGTAAAAAAGCGCCGTCGATGCCGATCTCGCCGAATTCGTTTTCAATGAGAACGAGCTTTTCGCCTTTGAAGCCCTCTGCGATCAGCTTCTTGATGAGCGTTGTTTTGCCTGCGCCCAAAAATCCGCTGAAAATATCGATCTTTGTCATAAATCTTCCTTCTTTCCATATGGGAATAACCCGTCATGATTTCGTTTGCTATCCTATCACACTTTGCAAAAAAAGCAAGCGTTACATTGTAGATTTTTTGTGAGATTTGTCCTGCGTGCGCAATCCGAACCGCACGTTGAGCGCGGAGGTCGGGCATGTGCGCGAACACCGTCCGCAGCGGATGCACTCCGCGGAGTTGAACTGTGTTTTCGGATCGATGCCCATCGGACAGACCGATTCGCACGCTCCGCAATTCACGCACGATTCTTGCGCATAGTCGAGGTGCGCGAGCGCTATGCGGTTGAAGAGTCCGTAGATCGCGCCGAGCGGGCAGAGATACCGGCAGAACGGTCGCGAAATAAGAAGCGACAGCAGAAGAAGCGCGAGAAGAACGCCGACCTTCCACCAGAAGGCAAAGCCGATCTGCGAGCCGTATTTCGTGATCGCGAGCGGGATTCCTCCGAACAGCGTTCCGGACGGACAAATGAGCTTGCAGAACCACGGCACGAGAACGCCCTTCAGCGCGGAAACCAGCGGCATTCCGATCACGAGAACGCCGAGGACGGCGTATTTCAGATACCGGAGAACACGTTCATACGGGAACGTGCGGATCTTTTTGAAAAACGGAATGCGGTACACAAGGTCCTGCACCCACCCGAACGGACAGAGCCACCCGCAGATCCAGCGTCCGAGCGTAAGTCCGAACAGAAGCAGAAAGCCGAGCACATAGAACGGAAACGCAGGCTTTTTATAGCCGCCGGAGAGCGACGCCTGCAGCGAGCCGATCGGGCACGCGCCGATCGCGGCGGGACACGAATAGCAATTCAGCCCCGGAACGCAGACGGCTTTCGTTTTGCCCTGATCGATCGTGCCGAGGAAGAAATGATGCAGCTTCGGATTCTGAAGAAGGAACGCCGCCGCCTGCACGGTGAGCCGTTTCCACTCACCTTTTACACGTTTTGCCTTAGCCAATGCCGATACACTCCAGACAGATATGCGTTGCTTTGATGAGGACGGACGAGACCGCGTCCGACAGGATCCCGTACAGCAGAAAAGCCGTGCCCGTCACGGCGAGCACGGTCAGGATTCCGATATGTATGCTGCGCTTCACGGAAGAAGTTCCTCCACGATTGCTTTCCATTCTTCATAGGACATTCTGCCGACCTGGGGCTGGGCGATCTCCCTGCCCGTGCCGTCGAAGAACATCGTCGCCGGAATGGCGTCGAAGCGATTGACAAGCTCGACAAGCGTTCCGGCAGGTTCGATCACCGGATACGTGACGCCGGTGTCTTTGATCGTCGCCTTTGCGCTTTCCAGACTGTGTGAAAACGAAAGCACGCCGAGCAGCAGCACGTTCGGATACTCCTGATGGATGCGTTCGAGCTCCGGCATTTCGCCGATGCACGGACCGCACCATTCCGCCCAGCAGTTGACGACCACAAGATCGTATTCTTTGAGATTCTTCGAGTCGATCGGATCGCCGAAGACCGTCACCGTATCGAAGGAAAGATCCGCCTCGCCCTGCGTTTTTTCGGGCTCGGTCACGGTTTCCGCTTCGGTCACGGTTTCCGCTTCGGCCTGTCCTTCCTTCTGCGCGGACAGCAGCCCCTCCACGGTCGCCTTCCAGCCGTCATAGTCCTGCGCACCGATGACCGGCTCGCCGGTCGCCATGCCCTCCTTGTCAAAGAACAGCGTCGTCGGGAACGCTTCAAGCTTCTGCGCCGTTTCGACGAGCGTTCCCGCCGGCTCGAGCGTTATGAACGTGATGCCGTTGTCCTTGAGAATCTGAAGCGACGCGTCCATACTGGTCGGCGCCGTCAGAACGCCGAGCAGCAGCACATTCGGGTATTCCCGGTGAATCCGCTCAAGCTCGGGCATTTCATAGACGCACCAGCCGCACCAGTCCGCCCAGAAATTCACAACCGTAAGGTCGTACTCTTTTACGATGCTGCTGCTGACCGGTTCGCCGAACAGCGTAACGGTGTCGAAAACAAGATCCGGCTCCTGCGATTTGGCAGACTCCGGCGTGTTCTGCCCGACCGGCGTATTCTGTGCGGCAGGTTCGGTCGCCGCAGCCGGTTCCTCGTTCGCTTCGACGTTCTGATCTTTCTCATAATGAACGCATCCGGCGGACATCAGCAGCAATGCCGCAAGCAGAAAAGCAAACCATCGTTTCATGATGAAACCCTCCGTCGTTTTGATTTCAGTATGCCGCGCGCGGCGGCGTTTGATGCCGATGCAAAAACCGGTTTACAGATTCGCGTTGTACCGGTTGACGTTTTTGATCTTGCGGATGCCGAACAGCAGCAAAAGCAGACCGCCCGCAAGGAGCGTCAATACCAGCAGGATAAACACGGGTGCGAGATCCTCGACGCCGCTGCGGCTGTCGATCGCTTCCGCAATGACGGCAACTGCGAAGAATAAGAAGTACGTAATCATAACCGATCCGATTATAATCATCGCCACGCCGCCGCCCTTGCCCAGGCGACGCTTCGGTACGAAAAACGTCGGCGGAACGGTCTGCCCCTGTGTCTGTCCCGCGAATTGTGCCCATACCGGCTGCGCCGGCTGCGGAATTTCCGGCTGTTCTTCGGCAGACGAAACCGTCGCCAGACGGACCGGATTCGTTGCTTCCGAATCGACACGCGCACCGCATTCTCCGCAGAATTTCACGCCGTCCTGCAGTTCGGCGCCGCATTTGCTGCAAATTGCCATCGAACCTTTTCTCCTTTTGTTTCTTTTTTTCGATTATATAGAACGTACAGCGTAAAGTCAACGAAGTTTTTTTGAAATACCCCCTTGACAACCGTGTATAAAGCGTTATAATTGTGTATGCACAGTAAGCACAATTTACAGGAGGGCACATGAACATTCTTGAAATCAAGGAGCTCCGAAAGGTTTATCCGGGCTTCCTTCTGGACAACGTCAGCTTCGGCGTGGAGGAAGGCAGCATCATGGGCTTCATCGGGCGCAACGGCGCGGGCAAAACGACGACGATCAAGAGCGTGCTGAACCTCGTTCACGCGGACGGCGGCACGGTTTTGTTCCAAGGCAAAGACCTTTGGGCAAACGAAACCGCATGCAAAAAAGAGATCGGTCTGGTGCTCGGCGAGTTCAATTACTATAAACGCAAGAAGCTCAGGGCGATCGCCGCGGTGACGAAGCTGTTCTATCCGGACTGGGACGACGCAATGTATGAAACGCTCTTAAAGCGCTTCTCGCTCGATCCGGAAAAGAAGATCAACGAGCTCAGTCAGGGCATGCGCGTGAAGTTTGCGCTGGCGCTCGCGCTTTCGCACAAGGCGAAGCTTCTGATCCTCGACGAGCCGACAAGCGGTCTCGATCCCGTCTCGCGCGACGAGCTTTTAGACATCTTCCGCAGCATCATCGAGGACGGCGAACACAGCATTCTCTTCTCAACGCACATCATCTCGGACCTTGAAAAGTGCGCGGACTACATCACGTACATCAAGGGCGGCAGAATCGTCGTTTCGACCGATGCGGACAGCTTTAAGGACGCATACCGGCTCGTTTCCGGCGAGGCGGAACAGCTCGACCGCTTCCGTGATCGGCTCATCGGCTGCCACGCGCACGCGTTCGGCTTTACCGGGCTGATGCGCCGCGAGGACGCGGAACGCGCCGAAGGACTCAGGGTTGCGCCTGCGGATATGGAATCCATTATGATCTACACGGAAAAGGAGGACGGCCATGAAAGCACTGCTGAATAAGGAGTTCAGACTCTGCCTGCACCCTGCGGTGTTCATTTATCTTGCATTGTTCCTGATGCTGCTCATCCCGAACTATCCGTACCTCGTCTCGTGCTTCTTCGTCTGCAACGCGATCTTTTTCTGCTTCCAGCAGGCGCGGGAAAACGGCGACGGCTTGTACACAGCGATGCTGCCGGTTTCGAAAGCACAGGCGGTCAGGGCGCGCGTATGGTTCGTTGTGATCATCGAGGCGATCGACCTTGTGCTCATGGCGGGTCTTTGCGCGTTCGCGATCGTATCCATGCCTCCGACAAACACCGGCGGCACGGATCACGGACTCAGCCTGTTGGCATTTGCGCTCGTGCTGTTTGCGATCTTCAACCTGATCTTCCTGCCGAGCTTTTATAAGACCGGCTACAAGGCGGGCTCGTCCTTTTTGAAGAGCGCGATCGGCGTGTGGATCTGGATCGTGCTCTGCGAAGGATTGATGATCGCTTCCAATGCGGTCGCGGCAAACGGCGCAGACATCCCGTTCTTCCGCTTCATCCATGAAACCGTCGACTGCATGCCGAAGACCAAAGCAGCGTGGACGGTGCAGGGCATTCTGTTCGGCGCGGGACTGCTCATATATGCGGTCTGCACGATTTCGGCGGCGCACGTTTCCGTCAAACGGTACGAGAAGGTCAGCGTGCAATGAGGCTTTCCGTAAACCCGAACGACAAAACGCCGATCTACCGGCAGCTATATGATCAGATCGCGAGCGACGTGCTTTCGGGGACGCTGTTGCCCGGCACGCCGCTGCCGCCGATCCGAACGGTATCGAAGGAGCTCGGCGTTTCCATGATCACGGTGCGCAGCGCGTGGGAGATGCTCGAACGCGACGGGTATCTTCTGACGCGCGCGGGCAGCGGATGCTTCGTTGCGCCGATCAACGAAACCCACCGGCAATGTAAGGTGGACGAGCGGCTTTCCGCCGCGGTCGACGCGCTGATTGCCGACGCAAAAGCCCTCGGTGTGGAACAAGAAACGCTGCACGCAATGATCAAAGAACGCTATCGCTGAACAAAGGAATCAAAAAAGAGGGTGTTCGGAAACCGTTCGTGTTTCCGAACACCCTCTTATTTGTTTTCTCTCAGCCGATGATTGCGTGCTCCTCCGCGCCGACCAGTCCGGTTGCGCGCATCAGACGGTCGAGCGCACGGTTCTGATCCGCAGATGCGTACGCGTTCTGCATGCGCTCCGGCATCGCCTCGGTCGGGATCCAATAGGTCTGCCAGAACCGGTTTTTGCCGCTGAGTCGTCCGGTGTTGTTGTACAGGCCGTCCATATTGAAGAACTGTCTGCCGCGCACGTTGCGGTACGTCAGGATCAGGAACGTCAGATGCGGCGCGCACATTTCATAAAGCAGGAACGAATCCGTTTCGCCGTCGCCGTCGGTGTCGAGCCTGTCGACGATCAGCTCGTAATGTGCGTTGACCTGAATGAAGTCTCCGCTGCGCGCACGCTCGCACTTGATCTTGTTGTCGTTGCTGCGATTGACCGCGCCGAGTTTGCCGATCTGCCAGCCCGTCGATGCGTTGTTGGTGTTCAGCCCCGCCTGCTTCATCGCCCATGTGATGGAGCCGACGCACTGCATGCCCGTGTAGTAATACGTGCCGTTGCCGTCCTTGGTCGGGAACTTGAGTTTCGCGCCCCACTCCGGATTCAGCCCCCAATCATGCTCGTCCTGATATTTGCCGCCGCCCTGATACGGGATCGAATAACCGAGCTCCGCCATGTGCGACACCGCGGAGACCGCCGACGTTACGCCGCCTTCGCGCGTGTAAAAGCCCGCTTCGGCGATATCCCGCGTGATCGCGTCGTTCAAAAGATCCACCGAGCTTCCCGCCGCTTCGACCGTTTCGGCAAGCGGCGTTTTCAGCCACGTCAGCCCTTCGGACCGGATGTTGTAGGTATAGCCGGAGACGACGTTGATCGGGTACGGTTCGCTGATCCGTCCCTGTTCGTCGCGCACAAAGATGTTGTACTGTCCGTCGTATTTGAATACGCGGAATACCGAGGCGTGCACCGGGATCCAGTCAAAGGATTTTTCCGACGGCGGTGTTGAAAGGCACGTAAAGCAGTAATCCTCGGCGACCGCTCCGTTCTTCAGTTCAACGGTTACGATCGCGTCGTTGACGTACGCAAACGCGATCTCGGGGGCGTCCGATTCGTTCGGCGCGGCGCTTCCCATCGGCAGCGGTTCCGTCGAAATGCCGTCCTGTTCCGCCGCTTCCAGCACGAGCGGACTCTGTCCCGGGAATACGACGGTCAGCGTACGCGCGTCCGTCGTATAGGGAACGGTGTCGGTGCGTCCGTTTTCGTCTGTAAAGGTCAGAAAGCCGTCCTTTGCGGTATATGTGCCCGCCGCCGTCCGGCTGCCGTATGCCGTTTCGAAGCTGCCGTCCGGTTTCAGAGACAGCGTGAACGCGCCGTTCTGCGCGGTCCATTCCCTTGCCGCAGGATCCGGGACCGGCGTTGCGGTCGGTTCGGGCGTCGGCTCCGGCGTCGGCGTCGGTGTCGGTGCATCCGTCGGATTCTGCGTCGGCGCGTCCGTGGGAACCGACGTCGGTGCGATCGTCAGCATAACCTCCGCCGTTTCAGGCTCCTGTGCAGGGTTTGGCGCTGCTTCCGGTTCCGTCCGGTCCGGCGTACAGCCGACGAGCAGCAGCAGGCTCATAAGCAGCAGAGCGGCTGTGCGTTTTCCTATTGTGTTCATATCAAGCGCTCCGTTTTCTTTGTCTGTTCCCGTTCTTTTACGCAGTCTCCCGTCTCATCCTTCCGGCGTTTCTTCCGGTACGGTCGTTTCGTTCGGTTCTGCGGTATCCGGCGCAGCGGTGGATTCGGGCTCCTCCGCCTCCGGCAGAAGATAGATGATGTCGCTGACCGTCCGCCCCTTGTTGCTGCACTTCGAAATGATTCCGTCCACCCAGTACATGACTGCGGACGCGCCGCCGTCAAGATTGTACGCGGCTTTGCAGCCGAGTTCCTCCATGAGCTGGCTCAAGCGGTCGAACGTCATCCCGTCCGTCATGCCTTTCAGGCGTCCTTCGACGATCACAAAGCAATAGTGTCCGGGTTCGTAATATCCGATCACCGCTCGCGGATTCTGATACGAAAGCCGGTGATGAATCGTCATGGCGTGACCGTCTTCATCCAGCAGCGCGGGACCGAAGCTCCATGCCTGCCACGGATCGGACGCAACGATCTCGTCCAGCGTGAACGTTCCCCACTTCTTCGTTTCCATCCGCCCGTCGCGGTACAGCACGCAGATATCCGTCTTCTTGGTCAGCTTCTTCCGGTACAGCTCACCGTTCCGGATCACGATGCCGTCCTTGAGATGCGAGTACGTGTCGCCGTCGATCGCCACAAGCGCGCCGACATTCTTGGCGATCGTCTCGACTTCCTTGGTGTATCGCTTCGAGAAATCGCCGTTCGCCGCCGCCGTGCGGATCGACGTGACGTCCTGTACATAGATATCGGCGACATAATAGGTCGTCGTTCGTTTTTTATTGTCTGTCTCGGTGAACGATTCGATCGTGACGCCGATCGACTTGCTGCGGTAGCTGCGCTCCTCCAGAACCGGCGTATCGGAGAACTTCTCCGCAAACCGTCCGCCCAAAAGTCCGGAGGGCGTCGGCGTCGGTTCCGGCGTCGGCGTCGGTGTCGGTTCGGGCGTCGGCGTGGGTTCCGGCGTCGGCGTGGGTTCCGGCGTCGGCGCTTCCGTCGGCGTCGGCGTTTCGATCAGCAATACGGACTCAACCTCCTCCGCCGGTTTCGGCGTTTCGGTCGGCGCCGGACTTTGCGAAGCGGATGCTTTTGCCTCGCCGCCGGTTCCGCACGCGATCAGCAGCAGACAGGCGAGACATAGGACGAGAATTCGTTTCTTCATACTCAATCTTCGACGATCGTCGGGCTGTACACGATCTCTTTGACCGCGCCGTCGACGATCACAACGGACAGCATCGCCGTCCCGTCGACCAGGTTCCAATCCGCTTCCTTAAGCGCGGGAAACGCCGCGGCGGCGTCCTCTTCCGGCATGCCGATATACAATCCCTGCGGCGTCTTCACGGTGTCGTCCGAAACCGTGATTCCGGTGATGCGGCTGACGTCGTCGATTACATTGGACGTGATCGCAAATCCGGCATAGAAATAGCTCACGTCCTCGCCTTCGAACGCGCACGACTTGCCCGTAAACGTGCTGCGGTATTCCGGCAGCGCGGCAAGCACCGCTTCCGTCTCGTCGTAAATGCCGAATTTCGCGCCGTTCGCTTCAAAATACAACGCGCCGTACTCGCCGCCGTGCACCGCGTTCGGATCCACAAAGACGACGTTCGGATCGTCCGCCTGCACGTTCGATCCGCATCCGGCCGCCGCAAGCAAAAGCAGAGCAAGCATCAGGATCGCTGTTCGTTTCATATCAGTTTCCCTCCGTTTGTAACCGTAGTTTTTCCCGTTCGCAGCGTTCGGTCAGCTCCGCGTAATCCGCATCGTATGCCGCTTCGCCGCGATGATCCGTAAGTCCGTATTCGTTTTTCAGCACAGCCCCGAACCAGCGCGTCAGCTTTTCCGCTCCGTTCAGATTCAGATGCTGTCCCTGATCGTAGGTATCGGTCTGCATATCGATTCCGATCGCGTCGTTTTCCGCGATCATATTATCATACCGCAATCCGCGCGATTTTGCAAACGCTTCGATCTCGGCGTCCCATTCCGCATGCCACACGGGATAGATCGACGGCGATTTGATCAAAACCAGCGCGATTCCGTTCGCTTCGCACAGATCCGCCATCTTTGAAAGCCACGCCATGCTGCTCTCGGGAAGCTTCGGGTCGTATCGCTCCTGCGGCACCTCCGTCGCCGGATCGACGCCCGCGTGCATGACGTACCCTTTCAGCGAAACCGGCTGTCCGTCCGAAAACCAGTATTGAACATCCTCTTTCGTCAGCTTGTCGATGCGGTCGTGATACCGCAGAAGCGGAAAGACATAGCTCATGAAATCCTCGCCTTCGGTCATGCCCGCCCTGATCGCGTCGATCTTCGCTTTGCCCCAGCGCATGCCGTCCAGCGCAAGGCGGTTATACGCTTCGGATTGCGGCTCGCCGTACTTCAGCGCAAGAACGTTGTACACGACGACCTTCGGCGTCTCGGTTTTCAGCGCGTCCTCCAGAAGACAGTACGAATGCCAGACAAGCTGCTGCGCGCCGCCGCGGATATAAGACGTGACGCCGTATTCGTTGTACAGAATCACCGGAGAAAAATGCTCGAACACTTCGCAGTCGCCGACGAACAGCACGTCGTGTTCCGTCGTCTCACGGTAATACTCGCCGGCGAGATGTCCCTCGATCAGCGTGTCGTGATATTTCGGCGCGACAAGGCGCGAGACCGCGTACAGCGCTCCGAAAAACACGATGCAGCTAAGCAGTATGCCGATGACGGTGAATCCTTTTCGTTTCATATCAGAACCGGTTATAGATGAACTGTGCGGCGTCGAAGCCGAAGCCGTACCGTCCGAAGATCAGAATCGTGCCGATCAGCACGAGCAGCACGCAGACGGAAAAGACCGTGCCGTGTTTCATGATGCGTTTCCGGATCGCGCCTTTTCTCTGCGCCATCGACAGCGCGAACATTGCGGCCACGCCGAAGAACGCAATCGCGTAATCCGCAAACCGAAGTCCCAGCGACTGTATCCCGCCGTTTACGACCGCGCCCCAGTTCCACGTCGTAAACATCGAAAAGAACGCGGAAAACGCCTTTCCAACCGAATCGTAGCAATCGAGAATCCGCAGCGACGACAGGAGCAGAACCGTGCGGATCACGGTAAATCCGCGATAAAACGCGCTTTGCGTAAGCTTCGGAAACCGCGCGTGAAAGCGCGCATAGAGCGGTTTCAGCTCTTCCGACAGCAGAATCACGACGCCGTTCAGAAGTCCCCAGACGAGGAACGTCAGGTTGCTGCCGTGCCAGATGCCGGTCAGCGCCCAAACGAGCAGCGTCGCAAGATACACCGGAACGCGCCGGGACACGCCCGCGCCGAAGCGCCGCGTGGCTTTTGAAAGATCGCGCATCGGTTTGCTGACCGAAAGCGGATAATAGACGTAGCGTTTGAACCATTCGCCGAGCGTGATGTGCCAGCGCCGCCAGTATTCCGAAATGCTCTTCGAGAAATACGGACGGAAAAAGTTTTCCTCGACCGTGACGCCGAGCATTTCGCCGACGCCGATCGTGATGTCGATGCCGCCGGTGAAGTCCGCATAGAGACACGCGGCGTACAGAAGCATTTCGACAAGAATGAAGCCGCCGCGGTACGCATCCGGTTTTGCGCAGAGCGTCCGCACCGCCACGAGCAGACGATCGGCGACGATCAGCTTTTTCCAGTAGCCCCATGCAATCCTGAGACTTGCGGACAAAAACCGCCGTCCGTCGAACGAATGCGGTTTCGAAAGCTCCCGCCCCACAGTCTCGAACCGGGTGATCGGTCCCTGCACCAGAAGCGGAAAAAACGACGTGAACAGCGCAAGTCTGAAAGGATTCTTTTCCGCCGGGATCGACTCGCGATACACGTCAAACAGGTAGCCCACCGTCGAGAATGTGTAGAATGAAATGCCCATTGTGAGCGCAAGCTCCTGTCCGAACGCCGCGGTTTTGAACAGCCCCGCCGAAAGCCTGCCGATTGCCGCGCCGTATTTCAGCGCGAACAGGATCCCGAAGTTCACAACGAGCGTCAGAACGAGTACCGCGCGCCGCCGCTTTTCAAAGCGCAGGCGCATGCTTTTGCGCTCCTCCTTCGTGTGCGTCGTCTTCATGGCGGCAAGCGTTTCCTTCTGACGAGCAAACGACGCGTCGAACATGCGCGTCGCGGCGTAAACCGTGATGACCGTCACAACCAGAAAGACCGCGCCCAAAAGCCCCGCAAAGCACACGAAAACCGCGTTTGCGAGCAGCAGCACGATCCATTGGATCCGTTTCGGCACCAGAAAGTACACGGGCACGAGTACCGCCAGAAACAGAAGGAACGCCCACGAGGGAAACAGCATCTCAGTCGTCCTGCTCCGCGATCTTCCGGATCAGCGCATAGAGAGCGTTAGCCGAGTTGAAGTTCTCCGGTACGATGTCCTTTGCCGGGATCACGACGTCGAATTCCTCTTCGATGCGCGTAATCAGCATGACGATATCGAACGAGGCGAGAACGCCGTCGTCGACCAGATGCGTTTCGGTTTCAAAATTCGTTTCGGGATGCATCTCCCGCAGAATGTCCAGCAGTTGTTCCATATGCTCTCCTTATCGGAATAAAAGTTTCGCCGCCGCCTTGCGGTCGGTCTTGCCGTTTTCGGTCAGCGGGATCGCCTCGACGCACGCCATGCGCTTCGGCAGAAGATATTCGGGCAGCTTCCCTCTCAGCGCATTCAGCAGCGCCGCCCGATCCGCCGTGCCGGTATAGACGAGTCCGAGCACGCTTCGTTCGCGGTCGAACACCGCGCACGCGGCGTCGACGCCGTCCGCCGTTTCGGCTGCGGTTTCAAGTTCACCGAGCTCGATCCGGTGTCCCATGTGCTTGATCTGATCGTCCCTGCGCCCGAGAAACTCAAGCTCGCCGCGTTCGTTGAACCGTCCGAGATCGCCGGTGCGGTAGACCGTCTCCGGATAGTCGGACTGCAGCGGATTCTGCACAAACGCGGTTTTCGTGCGTTCGGGATCGCGGTAGTAGCCGTGGCAGACCGACGTGCCGCGGATATAGATCTCGCCCTCATCCGCGCGTTTGCCGTTCTCATCGACCAGGAAGATCTCGGCATTGTCGAACGCGCGCCCGATCGGGATGCGCTCGCCGTCCGCAAAGTCGCGGTTCACCTCATAGAAGCACGACATGCCGGTGCATTCGGTCGGTCCGTACAGATTCAGATAGCGTGCCGGAACATGCTCTCTCCAGATCCGAAGCTGTTTCGGCGGCATGACTTCGCTGCCGAACGCAACGGTTTTCAGATATTGCGGCACGACCGCGTCGAACGTATGCAGGGCGGAAATCAGCGTCAGCGCGGGAACGACCCAGCAGAGCGTCGTAATCCGGTTCCGATTCAGAAACTCCACCAGAGGCACCGGCGTCATAAACAGCTTTTTCGGTACGAGGACGACCTGCGATCCGCATTTCAGCGCGGACAGGATTTCTTTGAGGCAGGCGTCCACGTAGAGCGGCGCCTGCATGCCGAACACGTCCGTTTCGTCCGCTCTGAGCGCCGCCGTGATCTGTCCGGCATAATCGAGCACGGCGCGGTGCGCGCCCACGACGCCCTTCGGCGCGCCGGTGCTGCCGCTCGTGAACACAAGATACGCAGGATCGGAATCAAGCAGGCGTGCTGCGGCGGCTTTCAGCGCATCCGGATCCGCCGGTTCCTTGACCAGCGCGTTTGCGTCGAGCGCTTCGCCCGCAAATCCGCATGCAAAAAGCAGCGCGTCCGCGCTCTCGTCCCGGATCGCAAACCGCGGATGCACGCGCTCGAGGATCGAACGGATACGCGTCTCCCCCATCTCCGCATCGACCGGCACGTAGAAGCAGTTCGCCTTCCACACGCCGAAAAACGCCGCGATCATCGAAGGCGAGCGCTTCATAAACACGACGATCGGTTCGCGGTCTGCGCCGCGTCTCATGAGCGCGGAGCCGATCGCATCGGAACGGGCAGCGACGTCCGAGACCGTCAGCGTTTCGCCGTCGCCGCAGAACATCGGCCGATCCGGCGCGCTCTGCAGCCGGCGATCCAGATATGCAAGGACCGTTTTCATCTCATTTTCCTCCGTTATACGGCTCGGTGGCAACCGGCGGATACAGCGACGCGTTGAACCCCCAGTAGGTTTTGCTGACCTTCCTGGTCTGTTCGGTCGTCCACATGAAGCAGCGGCGTCTCGATGCGCCGACGCAGCTCGGATCGAAATGATACCAGCCGGTGCCGATGTTGACGAGCATCCAGTAATGGTGCGTGTTGACGCCCGAGCGCTGCACGCTGACGATCTGCGCGTCCGTCTGTTCAAGCAGCAGCCGCGCTGCGGAATAGGACGTAAAGCAATCGCCTCTGCCCGTGGTCAATCCGCGGACGGCTTCGCTGCGCCAGTCCTGTTTGTTGGACTTCGGATTGTAGTATACATGCGTATGCACGTAATCGTAGATCGCTTCGATCTGTTCGGCAAGCGTCATATCGTCCGTCAGAATCTCGGCAATGATCCTGTCGGCTACCTCCTGCGCTTTGTCGTCTTTGACCTTCGCCTTGACAAACTTGAACGTGACCGTCTTGTGCACCGTATTGCCGGCGCGGTCCGTCGCCGAATAGGTCACGCGGTAATTCCCTCTTCTTGAGTCGTCGACCTTCGACGCGTCGACTTCAACCTTGACTTCGCCGTCGCAGTTGTCCATCGCGGAGACCTCGGCAAGATACGCCACCGGCTCTCCGACATAGCAGAACCGGCTCTTGACGCCGTACAGAACCGGCGCTTCGGTGTCGGGTTCCAGCGTCAGCGTAAAGCTCTTTTCGACGGTGTTGCCGCCCGCGTCGGTCACGACGACCGTAACTTCCTGCGAAGCCTTCGTCCAGTCCGGCTCCTCCGCAAAGTGAAGCTCGGCTTCCGTTACGTCGTTCACGGTGACGAATGCGTCCGGTTTCATCGGCGTGTCCGTATACCACGTCGTTTTTTTCACGGCAACGTCCGGCGGCGTCGTATCCTTTACGCTGACCGCCGCGATGTTTTTCTCCCCGCCGATCATGACCGGGATCAGAAACGACCCCGGCACGTCCGGAACGAACGGTTCCGGCATGTCCGCTTCGGCAGCCCGATCGCCTTCCAGCAGTTCCGAAACCGAAAGCGGAGAGGTGCGCGCTTCGATCTCGACCGGTTCGATGCCGGAGAACAGCACGGTGGACGTCACCGTCGTTTCATTGCCGCCGAGGTCCGTAAGCGTTACCTCGACCGTCTGCGGCATGCGAACTTCCGGATCCGGTTCCGCCTTGAACGCCGCTTTGACTTCTGTTTCGTCCTGCAGATCGACAAAGAGCATTTCCGGCGTCACGTTCTGCCCCGGCAGGACAATGCAGGTCGTATTGTTCGCAGCAGGGGGTACCGTGTCGCGCACGGAGAGGAGACTTTCCGTTTCGATCCCGTCCGCGACGATGCGGATCGGATAATCGCCGGGCACATGCAGCATGGATTCGGTGATCTCCGTCATGACGACGTCCCGGTATTCGCCGATCAGAAACGCCTCCTGTCCCGGCGCAGGACTTCCCGCCTCAACCGTCACCGTGTCCTTTGCCGCGCGTACATGGACCGGAACGTCCACACGCGCGCGGTTGCCGCTCTCGTCCTCGAGAAGCACGACGGCGGTATAATCGCCGATCGTCCCGAACGTCGGCGCGGTCTCGAACGAGACCTTCACGATGCTCTGATCCCGGAGATTTCCGATGAACCTGTCCGGCGTCAGCGTAACGTTCACGGGGACGGTCGTTTCCGCCGCGTCCGCTTTCGGCGCGACCGTGTCCTTCACCCAAAGCGTCACCGGAATCTCCATGGCGCGGGTACGAACGGAAAGACGGTACTTGCCCGCCTTCCGGTACAGCGGATCCGGTTCCGAACCGTACATCGCCTCGCCGTCGGCCGTTCTCAGAAAAGCGGACACTTCGGGCGAATCCTCGCCGAGCTCGATCACGACCGTCGAGCGCACGCGTCCGTACATGGCGCAAACCAGCACAAACAGCGCTGCGATCACCGCCGCAAACAGCGGCAGCGCAGCTTTCAGGATTCCAAACCAGAGCGACTGCTCGCGCTGCTGACGTTTTGCCTCCGTTTCTTCCCGCTTCATACCGTCATTTCCTCAGAGAAAAGCCGATCGTATGCATCCAGGATCCTTTGAAACCGCGTTGCGTCCCTTCCGCCGACCGCAGTTCCGTCAACCGCCGCTGCGCGGCGTACCCCGAGCGTACTCGAGGTGACCAGAACTTCGTCTGCGGAAAACAGCGCGTCCTTCGAAAACGCCTGTTCCGACACGGGGATCGAAAGCCCGGCGCAAAGGTCGAGCAGGATCGCGCGGGTCACGCCCGGCAGAATCCGGTTGTCCGTCGGATGCGTATACAGCACGCCGTCCTTCAGGATATGAATGTTCGTATGCGATCCCTCGGTCACGAATCCGTCCCGTACAAAGACCGCTTCGTCCGCGCCGCTGTTCTTTGCGCGTTCGCTTGCAAGCACGTTGGGGATCAGGTTCAGCGTCTTGACATTGCACATTGCGTAGCGGATATCCTCCGTCGTGGCGAGCTTCATCGTCTGCCCCTTCGCCGCAAGTTTTTTCGGCGTTACGGTAACGAGAAGATTCGGCGCGGTTTCTCCTTCCGGAAATGCGTGCGTCCGCTGTGCCGTCGCACGGGAAACCTGCCAGTAAAGCACCGCACATTCCTCGTTCGCCGCAGCAAGGCAGTCCGTAAGCGTTTGAACAAACGCGTCCCGATCCGGATAAAACGGAATGGACAGCCCTTTTAAGCTGCGCGCGAACCGATCGAGATGCCTGGAAAGCGCAAACGCGCGCGTACCGACCGCAAGGCACGCCTCATAGCATCCGTCGCCGAAATACACGGCGCGGTCGTTCATCGGCACCGTCATCTCCGAAAGCGGTCCCATTGTTCCGTTATACCATCCGATTGCAGGCATGCTGCCTTCCCCTCCCGTTATCCATAACCGTACAGATTATCATACCTCTTTTTTCGGCGCGGTTCAATAGTAAAGATGTAAATTTCTCCCTGTTTCGCGCGTCTCTGCATCCGTTCTCCCGGAAACACAACGTGATGCGCAGAAGAACCGGTTTCGGCATTGCGTCCCGCCCGAATCCATGGTATGATGGAACCGAATCCGGGGACGATCGGCGTTCCCGGCAAGTCAAAAGGAGGAATCGAAATGGAACTTAGCGCACGCAAGGACGTCCCTGTTCGGGAGACATGGGATCTTTCGCTGATTTTTCACGAAGAATCGCAGATGTGGGAAGCGCTCGACGCGCTGAAAGAAAAGGTAAAAACGTTTGCGGAAACGTATGCGGGAAAGCTCACGACTGCGGAAACGATCGTTGCCTGTCTCGACGAACAGGAAGCGTTTCTTCCGGAGATCGGACGCATCTGGTCGTATACCGGGCTTGCGGTGGAAGCGGACTATACCGACAATCGGCTTCGCGAACGCAACGAGAAGGTCGGCGACGAAATGACGCGGATCGAGAAGGAACTGTCCTTTGTGGACAGCGAGATCCTTCTCGCGCCGAAAGAAGCGATCGAAGCCGCGGTGGAACGTGCAAAGGGCTGCCGCGTCTACCTTGAAAACCTGCTGAAGCGGAAGGCGCATATGCTTTCGCCGCAAACGGAAAAGGTGCTTGCCGCGCTCGGAAGAACGTTCGGCGTTCCGTACGATATCTACAACACGATGAAGCTTGCGGACATCGACTTCGATCCCATCACGGTCGACGGCAAGGAATACCCGATGGGCTATTCGCTGTTCGAGGACGACTACGAATCCGTTCCGGATACCGCCGTCCGCCGCGCGGCTTTTTCCGCGTTTTCCGACAAGCTGAAGCAGTACGAAAACACCACCGCCGCAGCATACAACGCCTGCGTCACGCAGGAAAAGGTGATGTCCGAGCTTCGCGGACACAAGGACGTGTTTGACTACCTGCTGTTTGATCAAAAGGTCACGCGCGAAATGTACGACCGTCAGATCGACGTCATCACCGAGCGTCTCGCCCCGCATATGCGCCGCTACGCAAAGCTGCTTCAGAAGAAGCTCGGGCTTGAAAAAATGACGTTCGCCGACCTCAAGGTGCCGCTGGATCCCGAATACGATCCGCGCGTCACGATCGACGAATCGCACCGCCTTGTTCGCGAAGGTCTTTCGATCCTCGGCGACGATTATACGGCGATGATCGACCGCGCATACCGGGAACGCTGGATCGACTTTGCAAAGAATGTGGGTAAGTGCACCGGCGGCTTCTGCTCCGGTCTCTATCGGCAGAACTCGTTCATTCTGCTCAGCTGGAACGACCGCATGTCGGATGTTTTCACCATCGCGCACGAACTCGGACACGCGGGACAGAGCATGTACAGCGATGCAGCGCAATCCTATTATGACTGCGAACCTTCCACATATCTCGTCGAAGCGCCGTCCACGATGAACGAACTGCTTTTGGCAAACCATCTCATGAAAACCCGCGACGACAAGCGGTTCCGCCGCTGGGTGCTTTCGAGCATGATCACCAACACGTACTACCACAACTTCGTCACGCATCTCAGAGAAGCCTGGTATCAGCGCGAGGTATACAAAATCATCGACGAGGGCGGCAGTGTGAACGCGGACGTCCTTTCCGACATCTTCCGCAAAAACCTCGAGCTCTTCTGGGGCGACGCCGTGGAGATTCCGGAAGGCGCGGAGCTGACCTGGATGCGTCAGCCGCATTACTACATGGGTCTCTACTCCTATACCTACAGCGCCGGTCTCACGGTCGCGACGCAGGCGATGCTTCGGATTCAGAAGGAAGGCGCGCCTGCCGTTGCGGACTGGAAGAACTTCCTTGCCGCAGGCGGTTCTTTGGAGCCCGTAAAGATGGCGAAGCTTGCGGGCTTCGATATTTCCACCGACGGTCCTCTGAACGCCACCGTGGACTACATCGGCTCCCTGATCGACGAAATCATCAAGCTGACTGAAGAGATCGACGGCATCACGCTGTAAGCGGAAAAGAATCAAAAACCACCCGTTTTTTACGGGTGGTTTTTGCTTTATGAATCATCAGCCGTTTTTGCGCCATGCCATCGGCGAGAACAGAACGATCATCGGGAACAGCTCCAGTCTTCCGGTGAGCATGTTGAACGACAGCAGCATCTTGAGCGCCGGATGATAGAAGCCGTAGTTGCCCATCGGTCCGACCCTGCCGAGACCCGGTCCGATGTTGTTGAGGCAGGCGAGCTCCGCGGTGAAGTTCGTTGTGAAGTCCGTGCCGCTCTGCAGACTCAGAAACAGCGTGGACACAATGAAGATCAGAAGATACAGCGCGAGATAGCCGAACGTGCTCCGCATCACGGCGCGCTCGACCGGCTTGCCCTCGAGCCGCACGATCTGTACCGCACGCGGATGCAGCAGCTGCCGGATCTCCGCCGCGCCGGATTTCACGCAGATCATCACGCGGCTGACTTTGAAACCGCCGCCCGTGGAACCTGCGCACGCGCCGACAAACATGCACGCAACGAGGAGCGTCTGCGAGAACGTCGGCCACAACGCGACGAAATCGACCGAGCCGTAGCCCGTCGAAGAAATCAGCGACGCAACCTGGAACAGCGCGTTGCGGAACGTGCCGAATACGCCGATCGCCGCGTTATAGGTATTGATCGAGATCAGTACGATCGCCGAGAGAACGATCAGCGCATAGACGTGCAGTTCCTCGGATTTCAGCGCGGCCTTTGCCTTGCCGATCAATATGAAATAGTAGAGGTTGAAATTGACGCCGAACAGCAGCATGAACACCGCCATGACGGTTTCGATATACGCGCTCTGATACACCGCGATGCCGCAGAGCCCGTTGACGCTGTCACGCACGCCGAATCCACCGGTTCCCGCAACGCCGAAGCTGTTGCACAGGGCGTCGAACACCGGCATGCCGCCCGCGATCAGAAGAACCGCAAGAATCACGGTCATCGCCGTATACACGCCGTACAGGATCTTTGCCGTGTCACGCATGCGCGGAACGAGCTTGCTGGCGACCGGACCGGGAACCTCGGCGCGCATCAGGTGCATGGAGCGTTCCTCACTCATCGGCATAATCGCAAGGATAAACACCAAAACGCCCATACCGCCGATCCAGTGGGAGAAGCTGCGCCAGAAGAGAATGCAGTGCGGAAGCTGTTCAACCGAAGCGAGGATCGACGCGCCGGTGGTGGTCAGACCCGACACGATCTCAAAAAAGCAGTCCCAGAAGGACTCGAACTTGCCGGAGAGCAGAAACGGAATCGCGCCGAACAAGCTCATCAGCACCCACGCCGCCGCGACGACAAGAAAGCCCTCGCGCGCGTAAAATGCCGTATTCTTCGGCTTTTTGATTCCCGGGATTCCGAGCAGCAGCAGAACGCCGATGACCGGCAGAAAGCACAGCGCCGCCGTCCCCGCTTCGCGATAGATGAGCCCGACGATAAACGAAGGGATCATCAGAACCGCTTCAAACGCCATGATGCGGCTCAAAAGGAATACGACCATGCGCCGGTTCATCTTGCGGCCTCCATAATATCGCCGAGATCGTTCATTTGCTGCTGTGCCGTCACGACCAGCACGACATCGCCCGCCTGAATGCTGTCCGAGCCGCCGGGGATGATCGCCTTGCCGTTGCGCACGAGGCACGCGATCAGCAGATGCTTTTTCGTTTTCAGATCCTTGAGCGGAATGTTGAGCAGATTCGTATTCTTATCGCTGGCAACGAATTCCAGCACCTCGATGGATCCGTCCGCAATCTTATAGAGCCCGCGGATCTCGCCGTGATCGACGCTCGCTTCCCTTGCGCGGACATAGCGCAGAATCTGATTCGTTGCGAGGCTCTTCGGAGAAATAACCGAATCGAGCGCCGAATCCTTTACAAGGCTCACCAGACCGTCGTTGTTCACTTTGGCGATGACCTTTGACACATTCCTGCGCTTTGCATACAGTGCGGAAAGCACATTGCCCTCGTCGAACCCCGTCAGCGCGACAAACGCGTCCGCGGTCTCGATCCCCTCTTCCTGCAGCAATTCGTGATCCGTAATGTCGCCGTTGAGCACAACCGCTTCCGGCAAAAGCTCCGCGATCTGATGCGCTGATTCCCTGTTGCGCTCAACGATCTTGACCGGAAGATTGCTCTTGATAAGCTCCTGAGCAAGATAATAACTGATCCGTCCTCCGCCGCCGATGATAACCGAATGGATCCGGTTCGCAAACACGCCCGCCTTCCGGAGCGCTTTCGCAACTTCGCGCGGCGCGCCGGTGACATAGAGAACGTCACCGCCCTGCAGAACGAATCCGCCGGACGGAATCGTGAATTCCCCGTTTCGCTCGACCGCGCAAATCAGGACTTTGACGCCGAGCTTCTGCGGCAGTTCATACAGCGGAATGCCGGAAACAACGCTCTTTTCCGGAAGTCTCGAGGTCACAAGTTCCACATGTCCGCGGGCGAAGAGCTCGACATGCGTCGCCGCAGGGAATCGGAGTATCCTTGCGATCTCCTCCGCCGCCTGCCGGTCCGGATTGACCGTCATCGAAAGCCCGAGATCGTCGGAGATGCGATACATGTTGTTCGCGTATTCGGGGTCGCGGACGCGTGCGATCGTGTGCTTGGCGCCGATTTTGTGCGCCATCAGACAGGAAAGCAGGTTGATTTCGTCGCTCTGCGTGACTGCAAGAAGCAAATCGGTCTCCTTCGCGCCTGCCTCCTCCAGCACGGAAAAGACCGCACCGTTGCCGACGTAGCCGATCACGTCCTGCGTATTGCTGATCTGTTCGATGACCGATTCGCTCCGGTCGACGACGGTCACGCGATGTCCTTCCTTGACAAGCTGCACTGCAAGCGTCGATCCCATCTTGCCGCATCCGACGATCATGATCTGCATACCGTACCTCCGTATTGCATTACCGCGTAGATAATGGAAATAATAGAATAGTATATCATCAGTCGGACAGGAATGCAAGTTTTATCCGCAAACACTGCGATTCTTTCCGTCAGAGAACAATTTGGGGGCTTGTTCTTCCCGGAAAAGTATGCTAATATAAATCGATTATCCGAAAAGGAGCTTTCCATGAAAAAACTGATTTCATTCTTTTTGATTTTAACTCTGCTGTTTGCAGCGATCGCCTGCGCCGCGAGAACGCAAACCGTCTCCCACCGGGGTGAACTGAACGTCGTTTTCGACAATACGCTGACCCGGGATCTTCTGGCCTATTTTCAGGCTAATCAGGATTGCATCGTGACCGGCACGCTGCTGGACGACGAGACCGACTATGCCGCGATCTCCTCAAAATCCGGCACTGCGCTCGTGAAGGACGAAGCCGTCATTCAAAAGCTGAAGGACGCGGGCTGGACCGAAACGGAGAATTGGACGGAAAAGCAGAGAAGCACGAACGAGAGCATGTTCAACTTCACCGTTCTGCAATCGCCCACCGTTACGGAATCCTCGACAAGGGCTTCCAAGCTGCTGACGGACTGGCTCGTCGGAGACGGTACCTATGATCACACGTACTCCGTCGTTTCCGGAGGATGCGGCTGCAGCCGCAAGCAGGTGACCGTCACGACCGCCAGCGACGCGCCCGATCTCGCAAAGAACGATCGCTTCAAAGCGCTCGTCAATCCGTAACCCCGTCACATAAAACAAAAATCCCGGATCGACCCGGGATTTTTTCTGTTTGTCCTCAAAGCGCCGCGATCTCGGAAACCGCGAACAAAACCGCCTTTCCCCGCAGCGCGATCCTGCCGTTTTCGAGAATCTCGCATTCCAGTTCGCCGCCGCGTTCCGACGCCTGATACGCGCGGATGATCTTCTTGCCGAGCACGCCTGCCCAGTAATCCGCGATCTGACAGTGCGCCGATCCGCAGACCGGATCCTCCGGCACGGTGATTTCCGGCGTGAAGCTTCGCGACACGCAGTCGTATTCCCTGCCTTTCGCCGTTGCGTTCCAGATGCGTCCCGGCAGCTTTTTCAACAGCGCATAATCGGGCGAAAGACCGCGCACGGTCTCTTCGTTTTCAAATACGCAGTTGAGATCGAGCCCGAGGAACGCATGAACGGGACGCGCGCCGTACGCCTTTTCCATCGCGTCGGTCACCGGAATCTCCTTTAATACATAGGTCGGAAAATTGAGTTCAAAGAGGTCGCCCTTTCGCTTCACCGAAAGATCGCCGCTGACGGATGTATAGCGAATCTCATTCTCGTCCGGTTCGATAAACGTCAGGATCACGAACGACGCCGCAAGCGTTGCATGTCCGCACAGCTCCTCCTCCGTCATCGGCGTGAACCAGCGGATGCGATAGCGCTCCCCTTCCTTCACGACGAACGCGGTCTCGGCGATATTGTTCTCCGCAGCGATCGCCTGCATCACTTCGTCGGAAAGCCACGCGTCCATTACGCACACCGCCGCGGGGTTGCCGTGAAATATGCGGTCCGTAAACGCGTCGACCATGTACTGCTTCATATGTCGTCCTCCGTGCTATTCCGTAAGATCGATGACAACGTACTCCGAAAACGTCCCCGTTTTGAACGGAATCGCCCAGCCAGACAGCCCGGACGTTACGATAAACTCCGTATCCGCGCGCGACGTGCGTCCGTAGGTAAAATCGTTCGCGCCCGTCCACCGTCCGATCAGCCCCGCCGGAAAGATGTGCCCACCGTGCGTGTGCCCCGACAGCACAAGATCCGCGCCCGCCGCGGCTTCGGCGTCGTAATCGTTCGGCTGATGATCGAGCACCACGGTGTACCGTTCGGGATCGACCGCGTTCAGCAGCGTCTGCGCGGACATGCGATCCCGCGCGGTGCGGTCCATGCGCCCGATCAGGGTCACGCGGTCGCCGATCGGAACCGTCTCGTCCTCCAGAATGCGCACGTTGTTTTCCGTCAGCGCAGCGCGCTGTTCTTCGTCGCTGAAATTGCGATAGCGGAAATACCCGGCGTCGTGGTTGCCATACGCAAAGTATACGCCGTAGGTCGTTTCAAGCGTGCCGAGCGCACGGCACGCCGCAAGCATATCCGCCTTTTCGGAATCGTCGTCCGTGAAATCTCCGACCACGACCACCAGATCCGGATGCTCCGCTTCGATCCGTTCCGTTATCCTTGCAAACTTCTCCCCGTCGAGCGTGATGCCGAGGTGCGAGTCCGAGATCAGCACGATCCGCATGGACGCCGCGCCGCGCGTGTCGACCGCGTAATACGTGCGCCGCACATGATGCGCGTTGAACCAGCCCGCGCCGAGATAAACCGCGGCAATTACGATTGCCGCCGCACCGGCCAAATATCGCTTCGACTCCTTTTTTCGGATGCGCTTCACAATCCATGCCGCAAGATCGCACAGCAGCCATATAAGCGCAAGATGCAGCACGACGATTGCGACGGAATACACGTTGATCAGCCAAAACAGGAAGAGCAGCCCGATCGCCGCCGTCGCGGCAAGCCACGAAAGCGCTTTGCTCCGTTCGGCAAGCCGCCGCATGAACGAGAATTTCCGCACCCGCGTAATCAGATAAAATACCGCGCAAAGTCCCAACACGCCCGCCGCACCGAGCAGCAGAAACCATGATCTCATATTCGTCTCTCCCTCACAGCGGCTTCTTGCCCGGCAGCCCCGCCTTACGCGGATAGGTCGACGGCGTTGGTGCGTTTTTGGTGCAGATTACCAGTGTACGCGCACCGTAGTCCGATGAGAGCGGAACGGTTTCGGCGCTCGCGTGCAAAAGATGCAGGGCGGATTTTGAAAGCGGAAGCTCCTCGCTGACATCGCCCTTGTAGCAATACGCCTTTCCCCCGACCTTCAAAAGCGGAACGGTGAATTCCAAAAGCACCGGAAGCGACGCCACCGCGCGGGAAACCGTCGCGTCAAACGATGCGCGATACTTCGGATCTCTGCCGAAATCCTCGGCTCTTGCATGGACGATCTCCGCCGACAATCCCAGTGTTTTTTTCACTTCTTCCAAAAAAGTGAGCCTCTTTTGCAGCGAATCGACGAGCGTGATCTTGAGACCCGGATTCATAATCAGCAGCGGGATCGCGGGAAAGCCCGCCCCGGTGCCGACATCCGCGATCCTTTCGCCGTCATGCAGGTACGGAAGCGCCGCAAGCGAGTCGTAAAAGTGCTTTTTGACAACCTCCTCCGGCTCTGTGATCGCGGTCAGATTCATCCGCGTGTTCCAATCGATCAACAGTTCATAATATGCGACAAATTTGTCGCATGCTTCCGCGGTGAGCTGCGGAATGGTTGCTTGCAAAAGATCACGCATGGTTCGATCCTCTCTTCAGATACACCAGTAAAACCGCGACGTCTGCGGGCGATACGCCGGAAATGCGTGACGCCTGCCCGAGATTTTCGGGGCGCTGCGCGTTCAGCTTCTGCCGCGCTTCCAGCCGCAGTCCGTCGAGCGTCGCATAGTCAAGATCCTTCGGCAGGGGCGTCTCCTCCATTGCAAGGAATCGCCGCACCTGCTCGGTCTGTTTTTCGATATAGCCGTCATAATGCGCCGTTACGTCGACCTGCTCCTCGACCTCGGGTTCGAGCGGCTCGAGGCAGTCGAACAGATTCAGAAGATCGGTATAGCGCACGTTCGGACGTTTCAGAAGGTCGAAGAGTTTTATTCCGGAGGCAGGCACGCTCTCGCCGACCGATTCGAGATATACGCGCAGCGCATCGGAGGGCGGCACATGCGTACCGAGGCGTTCCATTGCTCTTGCAATGCCTTCCTTTTTCCGCTGCAGAACCGCATACCGTTCGTCTGTCACAAGTCCCAGACGCCTTGCGCGTTCGGTAAGACGGAGATCCGCGTTGTCCTGCCGGAGCAAAAGCCTGTATTCGCAGCGGCTTGTCATCATGCGGTACGGCTCCGGCGTGCCCTTGGTGGAAAGATCGTCGACGAGCACGCCGATATACGCGTCGCTTCTGCCGAGCAGAAACGGTTCCTCGCCCTTCACGTACAGCGCGGCGTTCACGCCGGCATAAAAGCCCTGCGCGGCGGCTTCCTCATAGCCGCTCGACCCGTTCACCTGCCCTGCGGTGAACAGTCCCGGAACGTCCTTAACCATGAGCGACAGGTTCAGCACGTTCGGCACCAGGCAGTCATATTCGATCGCGTAGCCGAGCCGCATGATCTCGCAGTGCCGAAGCCCCGGCATGGTATGCAGCATATCGACCTGCACGTCGGCGGGCAGAGAGGTGCTCATGCCCTGCACATACATTTCCTCGGTCGAACGTCCCTCCGGCTCGATGAAGATCTGATGCCGGTCGTGGTCCGGAAAACGCACGATCTTGTCCTCGATCGACGGGCAGTATCGCGTGCCGGTCGCGTGGATGCGTCCCGCATACATCGGCGAGCGGTCGAGGTTCTTCAGAATGATATCGTGCGTCTGCTGATTGGTATAGGTCAGATAGCACGGATCCTGCGTCAAGTGCAGCCGACCGTTTAAGAAGGAGAACGCGGGCGTCGGCTCGTCGCCGTGCTGGATTTCCATCTCGTCCAAATCCAATGAGCCCTTGCGTACTCTTGCGGGCGTGCCGGTCTTGAACCGCTGCAGCGGAATCCCGAGGTTTTTCAGCGCGTCGGACAGTCCTTCGCTTCGCATCATGCCGCAGGGACCGGAAAGCCTTGCCCATTCGCCGATCAGAATCCGGCTCTTCATATAGACGCCGGAACACACCACGACCGCGCGGCAGGCATAGGAAAAGCCCTCGTCGGTCTTTACGCCGGACACCCTGCCGCCTTCGGTCAGGATCTCCGTGACCTCGCCCTGCACGATCACAAGGTTTTTCTGCCGTTCCAGCGTGCGCTTCATGCGTTCGTGATAGCGGCGCTTGTCCATCTGCGCGCGCAAGCTGTGGACCGCGGGACCTTTCGACGTGTTCAGCATGCGCATCTGAATCAGCGTATCGTCCGCAGCAAGCCCCATTTCGCCGCCCATCGCGTCGATCTCGCGCACGAGATGCCCCTTGCCGGTTCCGCCGATCGCGGGGTTGCAGGGCATCATGCCGATGCTGTCAAGATTCAGCGTGAGAAGCAGGGTCGATAACCCCATACGGGAGGACGCCAGCGCGGCTTCAATGCCCGCATGCCCCGCGCCGATGATGATGCAATCAAACTGCTGTCGTTCCATAGTTTTCCTTTTTCGAAATAATCTGACAGTTTAGTATACCATACCCGACGGAATTTGTACAAGGAATAGTGGAAATTTCCTTCGCATTCTGCTATACTGGTAAAAACAGGAGGATGGACTCATGGGAAAAATGCGATTGATCAGAAATGCAAACGGCACGATCGACGGATTCTGCCTTGTAAAGAGCGTAGCGGTACGCATCGACAGCAAGGGATCGGAATATCTCGACCTGGTGCTTGCGGACAGCGACGGTGAATGCTCCGCGAAGCTGTTCTCGTATTCCCGCCTTGCGCACGGCGAATACGACGTGAATGACATCATTAAGGTGCGCGGCATGGTGCAGAGATATAAGGACACCGAACAGTTCAAGATCGACCGGATCCGCAAAGTCACGCCGGAAGACAACGTGGACCTTTCCGGCATCATTCCGACCGCGCCGTTTGATCCGCAGGAGATGTACGACGAACTGTATGAAACGGCGGCAGCGTTCGAGGACGAGGATCTTCGGCGCATCGTGCAGTATCTGATGCGTGAAAACCGCGAACAGCTGCTGATCTACCCGGCGGGCGTTAAGCTCCACCACGCCACGCGCGGCGGACTTTTGCATCACACCGTTTCCGTGCTGCATCTTGCGCAAAAGATCGCGGAACTCTATCCGTGGCTTCACAAAGACCTTCTCTGCGCGGGCGCGATTCTGCACGACATCGGAAAGACCAGAGAGCTCGACACAAGCTCGCTCGGCATTGCAGGCGCTTATACAAGCGAAGGGCAGCTTCTCGGGCATATCAACGTCGGTATGGCGATGATCGCCTCCGCCGCGGAGATCACCATGATCAGCCCGAAAACGACGATGCTTCTGGAACACATGATCCTGTCGCACCACGGCAAGCCCGAGTTCGGCAGCCCGCGGCTTCCGATGTTCCCGGAGGCGGAAGTGCTCAGCATCTGCGACCTTTTAGACAGCAAAATGTATGAAATGAACGATGCGCTGGACGGCGTTTCGAAGGACGGCTTTTCCGAGCGGCTGTGGGCGCTCGATAACCGCCAGCTTTTCAAAATCGACTGAATAAAGGAGAATCCTGCACATGTTTGATCGGCTTGATGCGGTGAAACCAGCATTAAAACAATTGATCGCGACGCTGCGCGAGCGGTACGCTTACGCCTCCGTGCTCGCCACCGACGAGCGTGCGCGCCGTTGGAGCGTCACAAAGAGCGGCGTCACGATTTCGTCCGAAGGCGACGGCGGCTACGGCTTTGTGATCCGCGTGTTCGACAAAACCGGCTGCGCGGAATACTCGATCAACCGGTTTTCCGAAGAGATGATTCCGGAGATCGCCGCCGAAATGGAAGCGCGCCTTGCGGCGGAACGCGCAGCGCTGCCCGAAGGGATCTCCCCGATGCCGACGGCAATTCCGGACGACTCGCCCGCCGTTCTGAAAAAAGAAGCAAAGTATGAGATCGATCCGATGGAGCTCGGCGACGAGGCGATTCTCGACCGCATCCGCCGTATCCGTGAAAAGGGTTTGCAGAGCGAAAACGTCCTGGACGTCACCTGCAATGTGACCTATTCCGCGGACCGCAAGCTCTTCCTTTCCGAAAACCGCGACCTCGACGAAACGCATATGTGGACGACCGCGGGCGTCGGCGCATTCGGCGCGCGCGGTGAAGAAGTCAAAAACAGCTATCAGGGCTATTCGGTACTCGGCGGCGCGGAACTTCTGAGAGACGTCGAAAAGGACGTCTGCCATGTCACCGCGCAGCTCAACGATCTGCTGACTTCCGAGCCGATGATCCCCGGCGAATACGAATGCGTCTGCGATCCGAGCGTCACCGGCATGATCGTGCATGAGGCGTTCGGGCACGGCGTGGAGATGGATATGTTCGTGAAGGACCGTGCGCAGGCGAGGCAGTTCATGGGTGAATACGTTGCAAGCCCGCTCGTCACCATGCACGACGGTTCCGCTGTCGACGAGTGCGCGACCTGGGCGTTTGACGACGAAGGCACGCTGACCGGCGACACGGTCGTGATCGACAGGGGCGTTCTGAAGCGCGGCATGTGCGACGCGCTCTCCGCCGCGCGTCTCGGCGTGAAGCCCACCGGCAACGGCCGGCGCGAAAGCTATGAGCGCAAGGCGTATACCCGCATGACGAACACGTATTTCGAGGGCGGCGACGCCACGAAGGAAGAGATGATCTCCTCGATCAAGTACGGTTTTCTGCTTGAAGAACCGACCAGCGGCATGGAGGACCCGAAAAACTGGGGCATCCAGTGCATGGTCAACATCGCGCGCGAAATCAAAGACGGCAAGCTGACCGGCAAGGTGTTCTCGCCGATCGTGCTGACCGGCTATGTACCGGATCTTCTGAAGTCCGTCTCGATGATGGGCGGCAAAATCCTGCTCGAAGGCGGCGGCTACTGCGGCAAAGGCTACAAGGAATGGGTCAAGGTTTCCGACGGCGGCGCGTACATGAAAGCGCGCATTCGTCTGGGCTGAGGAGGTGCACTATGGAACGAGTCAAACGGCTGCTCAAAGAAGCAGGTATTTCGGATTACATCGTTTACGGATACAGAGAGCGTACCGCCGAGCTGTTCTTCGTAAAAAAGCAGCTTGACACGCGCCGCATCAAGGACGTCGAAAAGTTCAAGGTAACCGTGTTTCGGACCGGTGAAAAGAACGGTGAAAAGCTTCGCGCATCCGCAGACACGACGGTGCTCGCCGCAATGACCGACGACGAAATCAAAAAAGCGTTCAACGATACTTACTATGCCGCGCAGTTTGCGATGAACCCGTATTACGAGCTGCCCGATCCGGTGACCGCGCCGACGGTCGAAGCAAAAGGCGTCCTTGCGGAGCAAGCGCCGGAACAAAGCGCGGGCGAGATGGCAAAAGCGCTCTTTTCGGCGGATCACGAGGACGGCGCGTTCTTAAACTCCGCGGAGATTTTCGTCATCCAAAAGCATGTGCGGGTGATCAGCTCGCGCGGAACGGACGTTTCGTGGACCGAGGCTGAGACAAAAGGCGAATTCGTTGTACAGGCAAAAGAGCCTGAGGACGTCGAGCTGTATCGTGATTTTGCCTATACCGAGCTGAATACCGGCGCGCTTGCGGCACACGTCAAAGAAGCGCTGATGTTCGTGCGCGACCGTGCAAGGGCACAGAAGATTCTGAAAAGCGGAACCTACGACCTGCTTTTGTCCGACGAAAACGTGATGCTCACGCTGTGGTTCTACGGCGACCGCTCTGCCGCGCATATGATCTATCCCGGCTATTCGACCTGGAAGGTCGGCGACGACGTACAGGGCGAAACGGTCGGCGAGCGGATTACGCTCACGATGCGCGCACTCGCGCCGTATTCGGCGGAGGGTATCCCGATGCAGGACCGCCCGCTTCTCTTAAACGGCGTGATGCAGAGCACGCACGGATCGAACCGCTTCTGCCGCTACCTCGGCGTCGAACCGACGGGCAATTACCGGAAGTTCTCCTGCGACAATCCCGGCACGATGTCGTTTCGGGAGATGCAGAAGCGACCCTGTCTGTGGGCGGTTACGTTCTCCGGGTTTGAGATGGATCCATTCTCCGGACATTTTGCCGGCGAAATCCGGCTCGCGTATCTGATCGAGGACGGCAAAATGACGCCGGTCACCGGCGGTTCGATCAACGGAAGCATTCTGGATGCGCAGAAGGATATCGTGTTTTCCACGGATCGCTACGCCGAGATCGGCTACGACGGACCGTACGCGATGCTTCTCAAAAACGTCGCCGTCGCCGGAACCGACGCGGAATAACACACATTCGATCAACGGCTGCAAACCGGCGCAGCCGTTGTTTTTTTATACAAATCTGCGAAAAAGTATGAAAAAAGTTCTTCCATAACACACGCGCGCGTGGTATGATATTTATGTAATGTGCGGGAGTATTCCGCAAGGAAATAAGGAGGATACACATGATCATTCAAAAACCGGCGGTTGCCGGCACGGTGGAATCCAGCGACGCGCTCGTTTCCGTGGAACCGGGCGAGGGAACAATCGAACTGACGCTGACATCAAGCGTCATGAATCAGTACGGACGGCAGATCAAGGAAACGGTCCTTGAAACGCTGAAGCGTCTGGATGTAGACAGCGTCAAGATCAGCGTTGTGGACAAGGGCGCGCTGGACTGCACGCTGAAAGCGCGCGTCGAATGCGCGGTGTTCCGGAGCTGTGACGCATCCGAAAAGGACATCCCCTGGGGAGGTGCCGTCAAATGATTCCGAGACCGAAACCCGAACGGTTCCGTCTGCGCCGCACCATGATGTTCATGAACGCGCAGAAGCCGGGCCTCATCAAGGACGCATACATTTACGGCTGTGACAGTATCATGCTCGATCTCGAGGACGCGGTCGCCGAAAACCAAAAGGACGCGGCGCGTTTCTCTCTCTATCACGCTCTGAAAACAATCGATTACGGCAACACTGAGGTCATCGTTCGGATCAACGGTCTCGACACCCCGCACTGGCAGGAAGATATTCGCGTCTGCGTTGCAGGCGGCGCGGACGGCATCCGCATCGCGAAGTGCGAAAGCGCGCAGGACGTCAAAACCGTCGAAGCGGCTGTGGAAGCGGCGGAAAAGGAATTCGGCGTCGAAGTGGGCAGAACGCTTCTGATGGCTGCGCTCGAAAGCCCGAAGGGCATTCTGAATGCATACGAAATCTGCGCGGCTTCCGATCGCATGTTCGGCGTTGCGATCTCGGGCGGCGACTTCCGCAAGTGCATGCAGACAAAGCCGACCGCCGACGGCGTCGACATGCTCGTCGCACGCGGTCAGATGCTGATCGCGGCAAGAGCGGCGGGTGTGCAGTGCTTTGACACGGTCTTTACGAATCTCGACGATATGGAAGGCTATGAAGCCGAGGTCCGCCAGAACAAGGCGATGGGCTTCGACGGCAAGAGCCTCATCAATCCGAAACAGATCCGTCTTGTCCACGAAATCTTTGCCCCGACCGAAAAGGAAATCATGCAGGCGGAAAAGATCGTTCGCGCCTATCGCGAACAGAGCGCACAGGGCGTCGGCGTCTTTACCGTGGACGGCAAGATGATCGACATCGCATTCATTCCCGGCGCGGAGCGCACCTTGAAGCTCGCCCGTGCCTGCGGACTTTGGGAGGGGGATCTGGTATGAAAAACTTTGTCGGAAGAGAAATCCCGGATGAGCTTCTTGTGAACGGCAAGGAGGTCTATCAGGGCAAGAATTACATGGACGGCAAGTACCTCAAAAAGGCTTCGCCGTGCACCCGTCGCTATGAAAAGCCGCAGGAAAGCAAGATCGTCGAATCGCTTGCGGACGCGCTGAAGCTCTGCGGCGCCAAAAGCGGCATGACCTTCTCCTTCCATCACCATCTGCGCGACGGCGATTATGTGGTCAACATGGTCATGAAAGCGGCGATCGAGGAACTCGGGCTCGACAACCTCACAATCGCAGCGACGAGCCTCGGCGCGGCGCACGATCCGATCGCGGAATACATCACCGAGGGCAAGGTTACGGGCATTCAGACGAGCGGCATCCGCGGCAAGATCGGCGAAGTCGTTTCAAAGGGCCTGCTCAAAACCCCCGCGATCGTCAGAAGCCACGGCGGACGTCCCCGCGCAATCGAGGGCGGCGAAGTCCATATCGACATCTGCTTCGTCGCAGCGCCGACAAGCGACTGCGTCGGCAACTGCCGCGGCATCGGCGGCAAATCGAACTGCGGTTCGCTGGGCTACGCCATGACGGACGCGAAGTATGCCGATCATGTGGTCGTCGTCACCGACTGCCTCGTAGACTTTCCGAACATGCCCGCTTCCGTGGAAGCAATCGACGTGGACGCGGTCGTCGTCGTCGATTCGATCGGCAATCCCAAGAAAATCGCATCCGCGGCGGCGCGCATTTCGCAGAACCCTCGCGATCTGATGATGGCGGAAAACGTCGCGAAGGTCATCGCGGCGACGCCGTATTTCAAGGAAGGCTTCTCGTTCCAGACCGGCGTCGGCGGTCCGTCCCTTGCCGCAAACCTCTTCCTCGAAAAATACATGGACGAACGCGGCATCAAGATGGGCTGGGCGATCGGCGGCATCTGCGGACCGATGGTCGAGATGCTCAAAAAAGGCAAGGTCGGAAAGGTCATCGACGTACAGGACTTCGACCTCGACGCGGTCAATTCCATCAACCAGACGCCGAACCACTTCGAGATGAGCGCAAGCCAGTACGCGAACCCCGCGAACAAAGGCGCGTTCGTCAACAAGCTCGACTTCGTTGTGCTCGCCGCGCTGGAAGTCGACACCGGCTTCAACGTGAACGTGCTCACCGGCTCGGACGGAGTCCTGCGCGGTGCGCCCGGCGGACATCCGGACACCGCGGCGGGCAGCAAGTGCTGCATCATCGTAACGCCCTTGATCCGCGGCAGAATGGCGACCGTGTGCGAGCATGTCGTGACCGTCACCACGCCCGGCGACTGCGTGGACGTGCTGGTTACCGACTACGGCATTGCGGTGAACCCTCTGCGCCCCGACCTCATCGAATGTCTCGACAACGCGGGCATTCCGCACGTCTCGATCGAATCGCTGAAGGAAAAGGCGTACTCGCTCGTCGGTCGTCCCGACGATCTCGAGTGGGAGGATAAGGTCGTCGCGATCCTCGAAGCGCGTGACGGCACGATTCTTGACGTCGTCAGAAAGATCAAACCCTACACCATCGACTGAACGGTTCCTGATCCCGGGAAGAGTTTTCCTCTCCCCGGGATCGTTTATTCTCGCAACGACCATTTTTAAGAGGAGGGTATTATGGGCAACTTTTTCTCCGCTGTCTGGGGGTTCATGCAGGGCGACGTATTCGTCGGCATCCTCGGACTTTTAACGATCGCCGCGATTGTTCTGATGCTGTTCAAAAGCAAGATGCAGCCGGCGTTCGCATTCATCGTCTTTCCCGCGATCCTCGCGGTGATCCTCGTTCTGCTCGGACGCTACACGTTCGACGACGTCGCAACGATGATCAAGTCCGGCTTTTCCAGCACCGGACCGACCGCCGCGCTGTTCGTGTTCTCGGTGCTGTACTTCGGCATCATGACCGACGCGGGCATGTTTGACGTGATCATCGGAAAACTGATGAAGCTCGTCGGCGACAACGTGATCGGCGTCTGCATCGTCACCGCGATCATCGCGCTCGTCGGACATCTCGACGGCGGCGGCGCGTCCACGTTCTGCATCGTCATTCCCGCCATGCTTCCGGTCTACAAGCGCATGCACATGCGCCCGACCACGCTGCTGCGCATCGCCGTTCTTGCGATGGGTGTTCTGAACCTGATGCCGTGGGCGGGCCCCACGATGCGCGCGGCGACCGTCATCGGCATGGAAGCAGGCGCGCTTTGGAAGACCATCCTTCCGATCCAGATCTTCGGTATCGTGCTTGCGCTTGCGCACGCCGTCCTTTCCGGCTTCCTTGAAAAGCGCCGCGGCGCGGGTCTGCACGGCAAGCTTGCCGAAATCGAAGGCGAAGTCGACCTCAAGGAAGCGCTGCACGAAGAAAAAGAAAACGAGCTTGCGCGTCCGAAGCTGTTCATCGTAAACATCATCCTGACCGTCGCCATCATCGCGATGCTGATCTGGGACGTGTTCCCGAGCTATGTGCCGTTCATGATCGGCTGCGCGCTTGCGCTGTTTATCAACTACGGCTTCTCTGCGAAGATGCACAAGAAGATCATCAACCTGCATGCCGGTCCGGCGCTGATGATGTGCT
>CAMORL010000003.1 GCA_946623765.1 uncultured Clostridia bacterium | reverse complement strand
GATCGCGGTGCAGAGGATCGTCACGACGGAAGCGTTGCCGGAGATCGCGACGCAGCCGATCGATTCACCGTAGGTGGTGTTCGGGCAGCCGCCGAAGATCGCGCCTGCAAAGGAGCCGATGCCGTCCCCAAGCAGCGTGCGGTGCAGACCCGGGTCTTTAGTCAGATCGACTCCGACGATCGAGGACAGATTCTTATGGTCTGCAATATGCTCGGCAAAGACAACGAATGCAACCGGAACGTATGCAACTGCAATGGTTCCGACGTACTCCAGTGTGATGTCCTTGAATCCTTTGAACGCTTTCAGGAACGTGAAGTCCGGAACCCATGCAATGTTCTGGAACAGCGAGAAGTTGATGACCTTCAGCGCATCATTGCCGGTCGCATTGCCGATCAGCGTGAAGCAAACTGCAACAAGATAGCCCGCGAGAATACCGATGATGAACGGGATCATTTTGAGCATCTTCTTACCGTAAACCGAGCAGAGCATCGTAACGGCAAGCGTTACAAGACCGCAGACAAGGCAAACGTACGGAGATGCCGTGGATGTTGCGCCGGCGAGGTCGCCGACAGCGTTGCCTGCGAGCGAAAGACCGATGATTGCGACCGTCGGTCCGATGACAACAGCAGGCATAAGCTTATTGATCCATCTGACCCCCGCGAACTTGACGGCGATTGCAAAGATGACATAAACGAGACCTGCAAAGCATGCACCGATGATCAAACCCAAATATCCGAGTTCCGCAGAAGAAACTGCGCCTGCAAATGCTGCGAGCATCGGTCCGATGAACGCGAATGAGCTTCCGAGGAAGACCGGGCTTCTGAACTTCGTGAAGATCAGATAAACGAGCGTGCCGACGCCTGCGCCGAACAGCGCAGCCGTCTGGCTCATGCCGTTGCCGACGATTGCAGGAACTGCGATGGTCGCCGCCATGATGGCAAGAAGCTGCTGCAGTGCGAAAAGCAGCACCTGACCGAATTTGGGTTTGTCCTTGATGTTGTAGACCAGATTCATAATGTACCTCCCTGTGTCCTTTTATTATGATGTGTCTATCGAGAGACCGTTTTACGGTCATACTCTCCTTTTATGTGTCGCGCCGAAAGAGCGCGATCTCGTTTTTGCCGTCGACCTCGGTTACGCGTACGCTGACGAATTCGTCCCTCGCAGTCGGCATGTTTTTTCCGACATAGTTCGCTGCGATCGGAAGTTCACGATGACCCCTGTCGACGATTACGCACAGCCGAATTGCCGCGGGTCTGCCGAGACGCATGATCGCTTCCATCGCGGCGCGTGCGGTTCTGCCGGTATAGATGACGTCGTCAACGAGAATGACGGTCTTTCCGTTTACGTCGAACGGAATATTGGTACCGTGCACCTGCGGCGTCGGAAACAGTTCCTTGAGATCGTCGCGATACAGCGTAATATCCAAAGCACCCAATTCCACACGAATGTCCGAGAAGCGTTCGATATTGGCTTTGATGCGGTTTGCAAGCGGAACGCCGCGGCGGCGGATACCGACGAGATATAGTTCGTCGTTTCCCTCGTTCTTTTCGATGATCTCATGAGAAAGACGCATCAGCATACGTTCCATCGTCTTTTCGTCGACCAGGATATGCTCGTTCATAACGTCCCTCCATGAAAAATGTCCTGCCGGACGAGCGGCAGGACAGAATACACCCTATTTGTGCGTTGTCAACCTTGCCGGCATCTCGTACCGAATTAAAGGAATCTTTTAATTTACTGAATCATACCACATCATGTGGGATTTGTAAAGTATATTTTTAAAGATATATTGTAGTTCATTCCTTCATTCTGGCGGTTTTTGTTATGCGAAATACTTGTGAAAACCTTCTTCTTATGGTAAAATAGTTTATCTATGGAGGTATGGAATGCCATATTTTACACACGGTGAAACAAAAAACAAACTGATTCTGCTGTATATCGCAGAGCATGCATGCGCCATTCCGACACGGGCTCAGCTTTACCGCACGGCGATTTTGAATTCGCAAATGGAGTATTTCTCGTTTGAAGAAGCGCTCGGCGAGCTTTTGGAAGACCGGCTCCTGACCGAAGTACCGAAGCCTTTCGGCGATTGTCTCGGCGTAACAGATCTCGGACGGGAAGCGCTTTCCATGTTCGAAAAAAGCGTGCCGCAGGACGAACGCAGAAAAATCGACGCTTATCTCGAAATGCACCGCGGTGATTTTCTTCATGAAACGCAGATTTCATCACATATCGAAAAGAGCGAATCCGGCGTGATCCTCCGTCTTCTTCTGACGGAAGCAAACCGTGTGATGCTCTCCGTATCGCTTGCGGTTGCCAGCGAAGAACAGGCGCTCGAGATGAGAAGCCGCTGGGAATCCCGCAGCGAATCGATATACAATTATATTTGGGATTCGCTTTCCAAAGAACAGTATTGAGGATGATATGGACTTATCGAAACTGAACCCGCCGCAAAGAGAAGCGGTGATGACAACAGAAGGACCGCTCCTGATCCTTGCCGGTGCAGGCAGCGGCAAAACACGTGTTCTGACACATCGTATTGCATATTTGATTGAAGAAAAAGGCGTATCGCCCTATCGCATTCTTGCGTTGACGTTTACCAACAAAGCGGCGAAAGAAATGCGCGAGCGTGTAGATTCGCTTGTCGAAACCGATGCACGTTCCATCTGGGTCGCGACGTTTCACGGCTTTTGTGCGCGGCTTCTTTCCATGGAGATCGAACGTCTCGGCTACGGTAAAGCCTTCGTAATCTACGACGAGCAGGATCAACAGTCCTTGATCGGACATATTATCAAAGATATGAATCTGAACGACAAGGTCTTCAGCAAAAGAATGCTTGCCGGGATTTTTTCAAACGCAAAAAACCATTCCCTGTCACCACTTGCCTTTTTGCGTGAAACCGGTCAGCCCGTGCAGATACTGGAAGCATTCAAGCTCTATGAAAAACGTCTGAAGGATGCGAACGCGCTGGATTTCGATGATCTTCTTCTGTGCACAATCCGATTGTTTGAAGAGAATCCGGACATTCTCGAAAAATATCGCGAACGGTTCCGGTATATTCTCGTTGACGAGTATCAGGATACGAACCTTGCGCAGTATCATATCGTGAATCTGCTTGCGCAGAAGCATCGGAATCTGTGCGTGGTCGGAGATGACGATCAGAGCATTTATGCATGGCGCGGCGCCGATATCCGGAACATTCTCGAGTTTGAAAAGGATTTCGAAGGCTGCAAAGTCATTCGGCTTGAACAAAACTACCGTTCGACCGAACGGATTCTGGACGCAGCAAATGCAGTCATTCACAACAACAAGGGACGCAAAGAGAAAAAGCTCTGGACTGCCGAAAAAGGCGGCGATCCGATCGACGTACACGAATCGACGGACGAGCGTGACGAGGCATACTATATCTGCTCTCGCATCGCGAGCGGTGTAAGATCCGGCTCCAGATACGACGACTTTGCGATCCTCTATCGTACGCATGCACAAAGCCGCGTGCTTGAAATGATGCTGAAAAGTTTCTTGATCCCCTACCGTGTGTACGGCGGCGTATCGTTCTTTTCACGCGCCGAGGTTAAGGATATTCTTGCATATCTGCGCCTTATTCTGAATGCGGCGGACGATGAAGCGTTTCTCCGCACGGTCAATACACCTTCCCGCGGAATCGGCGCACAAAGCATTACCGTACTGTCCGAAAGCGCGCACCGCCGCGGAATCCCTCTGATGAGCGCGGTAATCGTTCCGGACGACGTGCCGGCGCGTACAGCTGCGAAGTTTACACCGTTTCTCACGCTTTATCAAAAGCTGTATGAACTGCTCGACACGATGCCGCTTGCAGATTTCACGCGCGAGCTTTTGGAACGTATCGGTTACGATGCGTATCTCAGGGACGATAAAAAGGAAAACTACGAAGCACGCGCCGAAATTGTCGAAGAACTCTTGGGATATATCGAGGAGTTTGAAAACAATTATACGGCAAACGACGGCAATGTGCTGCAGGCGTTTCTGACCAACGTTGCGTTGTTCTCACAAGCTGACAACGTGGATGAAACAAACGGCTGTGTGAACCTGATGACGCTGCATGCCGCAAAAGGTCTGGAATTCCCAACGGTATTTCTGTGCGGCATGGAAGAAGGTCTCTTCCCTTCCTCGCAATCCGGTTATGACGATGACAAACTCGAGGAAGAGCGCCGTTTGTGCTACGTTGGCGTTACGCGTGCAAGAAAGAGGCTGTTCCTGTCCTATGCAAAGGAACGCACGCTTTACGGACGTACGGAACCCGCAATCCCATCGCGTTTTCTGACGGAGATGGGTGACGCAATCACGATGCCGAACGCACGCCCCGAACGCAAAGCGGTGTTTGACCACCGTTGGGAGAGCGGGTCTTCCGCGTATTTCAACGCGCCGGTACGCAAAACGGTTCAGGAATCTTCGAAGACCGTTCTTGCAACAAAGCCGGAACCTCCGAAACAGGCGAAAACGTTCCTCGGAAAAACCGGAGACCGCGTCCGTCACAAAACGTTCGGCGACGGTGTAATTATCGGCGCGGAAGGATCCGGTGCATCGATGATCGTTCAGATCCGTTTCGACAACGGAGCCGTCAAAAAACTTGCAGCGGGGTTTGCTCCGCTGACGATATTGGAGTGAACTATGGATCGACAGAAAGAATTGGTATCCCTGCTCAACCGGTATGCCGCAGCTTATTACGAGCAGGATACGCCGCTTGTATCCGATGCAGAATACGACAAGCTTTATGACGAACTTCAGAAACTGGAAGCTGAAAGCGGCGTTGTACTGCCGGACAGTCCCACGCTGCGCGTAGGCGGCGAGCCGCTGAAAGCGTTTGAACAGCATACACACCTCGGAAGGCTCTGGAGTCTCGATAAAGTTCGTACACGCGAAGGTCTTGCGGACTTTATTCGGAAGGTAACCGCTGCCTCTCCGGAACCGCCGCAATTTGCGCTTGAATACAAATTTGACGGACTGACCGTGAACCTCACCTACGAGAACGGCGTGCTGACACAGGGTGCAACACGCGGAAACGGTATCGTCGGTGAAGCGATCCTTCCGCAGCTCCGTACAATCCGTACGATCCCATTGACGATCCCGTTCAAAGGACGCATGGAAGTACAGGGCGAATGCATCATGCGGCTCAGCGTCCTGGAAGCATACAACCGTACAGCATCAGAACCTTTGAAAAACGCGCGGAATGCCGCTGCCGGTGCGTTGCGCAATCTGGATCCCGCCGTGACCGCGGCAAGAAAGCTCGACGTATTCTGTTACAACGTCGGTTTTATCGAGGGCAAAGAACTCCGCAATCAAAGAGAGATGCTCGATTTCCTGAAGGAAAACGGCTTCCCTGTCTGTCCGTTTGTGCGATGGCTCGGAACAACGGAAGAGATCATGAACGAGATCGATCTTGCCGAACAGCGAAGGGACACGCTTGATTTTCTGATCGACGGAATGGTAGTCAAAGTGACAGACTTTGCGCTCCGCGAAAAACTCGGTGCGACCGAGAAATTTCCGCGATGGGCTATGGCGTATAAGTTCGCCGCAGAAGAACTGACGGCAACCGTTGAGGACGTGACCTGGGAAGTCGGCAGAACCGGCAAGCTGACGCCTCTTGCACATATTGAGCCGGTTGAGTTTTCCGGTGTTACGGTTCGCAAGGCCACCTTGAACAACTGGGACGACATACAGCGTAAACGCGTCGGCATCGGTTCGCGCGTCTTTATCCGCAGAAGCAACGACGTGATTCCCGAGATTCTCGGAGCGGTTCCGGGCGATGTTCCGGAACGTCCGGTTGAAAAGCCGGTCGTGTGCCCGCAATGCGGCGCACACGTTGAAATGCGCGGTGCTCACCTTTTCTGTACAAACTCCCTCTCCTGCCGTCCGCAGATTGCCGCGCGGCTGTCGCACTATGCTTCGCGCGACGCAATGGATATCGACACTTTTGCCGGGAAAACCGCCGAACAGCTGATTGATGCATTCGGCATCAGCACGATTCCTGAGCTTTATGCTCTTTCGCATGATCAGCTCGCTGCGCTCGATCGCTTCGGAACAAAGAAAGCGCAGAATCTTCTGCACGCGTTGGAAGAAAGCAAGCATCGTCCTCTGGCGGCATTTCTCTATGCGCTCGGCATCCCGAATGTCGGCGTCAAAACAGCAAAGGATCTTGCCCGACATTTCGGGACGCTGGAAGCGGTGCGAAAAGCGGACAGAACCGAACTTGCGTCAATCGACGACGTCGGCGATATCGTTGCAGACGGGATCGTTCTGTTCTTTGCCGATACACGGATTGCAGATCAGATCGATCGGCTATTGGAACTCGGTGTGCATCCGGAAGAAAATGTAAAACCGGACGACGGTCCCCTGCCTCTTTCTGGCATGACCGTTGTCATCACAGGAACGCTTTCCGGGCTGTCCCGACGGGAAGCGGAAGCGCTTGTGGAAGAAAACGGCGGCAAAGCGGCAGGCAGCGTATCGAAGAATACGACGTTTGTCGTCGTCGGCGAGAGTGCCGGCAGCAAAGCGGATAAGGCGCAGAAGCTCGGCATTCCGATGCTGAATGAGGAAGAATTTTTAAAACGGATCGGAAAATGAAACTCGGAAAGTTAGACAACGATACACTCGATCGGCTGATTCTGAGCCGGTTCAAAAAGACACGTCCGGAATCATTCGGCGCTCCGCATATCGGAATGGATTGCGCGACGCTCGATTTCGGCAGCGATATGATTGTAACAAGCTGCGATCCGATCACGTCGGCAGATGCCAGGCATATCGGTTCGCTGTCCGTTCATGTAAACTGCAATGACGCCGCTGCGGGCGGTGCGGAACCCGTTGCGTTGCTTGTGACGCTGCTGCTGCCGCCGGATGCGACGGAAGATACGGTTGCCATGATTACCGACGATCTGCAGCGCGCAGCAGAATACGCGCACGTGGATATCGTAGGCGGGCATACCGAAGTGACAGACGCCGTAACGCGTGTAACCACATGCACGACTGTGATTGCAAGAACACCGCGAATCAAACTGCTTTGCGGCGCAAAGCCGGGCGACGACATTGTGATGACGAAGTGGGCAGGTCTGGAAGGCACGATGCTGGCTGCATATGACTATTCCGACCGTCTGAAGAACGTGTCCGAAGAACATGTCGTCAGAGCAAAAGCACTTTCACAGTATCTGTCGGTCGTTCCGGAAAGCCGGATCGCGATACAGCGTGGGGCTCACGCAATGCACGACGTTACCGAGGGCGGCGTATTGGGTGCAGTCTGGGAACTTGCGGCGCAGACGCATTGCGGTGCAGTCATCGATCGCGAATCCGTTCCGGTTTTGCCGGAAACATCAGCCATAACAAAAGCACTCGGCCTCGATCCGTATCGCCTGATGTCAAGCGGATCGCTTCTTATTGCGTGTGAAAACGGTGACGAACTGGTCTCTGCGCTGCGGGAATCCGGAATCGCAGCCGCAAGGATCGGTAAAATCACCGAACGTGAGTTTCGCTTTACAGACGGTACGCCCCTCGACCCGCCGGGTCCAGATGAATTTTACCGTCTGATGCAAATGAAATGATCGAAATTCTCGATCCGCACTTGTACTTTTGATTGTTTCTATGGTATAATACCGTTTTGTGGGGGTACGAATATGAAAAGCATGACAGGATACGGAAAAGGCACGGCGTCCCTGGACGGCCGCGAAATGACAGTCGAGCTGAAAAGCGTGAACCATCGCTTTCTCGATGTCTCGATGCGCCTTCCGCGCACACTTTCCTGCATCGAAGATACGCTTCGTACAACGATTGCAAGCCGGCTCGTCCGCGGACATATTGACGTTTTCGTCAATTACCGCAATACGCGCAGCGACTCGAAATGCGTCCGCGTTGACGAAAACCTGCTTCTTGCCTACATCGTCGCGGCTGACGAAGCAAACGAGAAAGCTCATCTTACCAACGATCTGACGCTTTCCAACGTCCTCCGTCTTCCCGACGTCACCGAAATTGTTCCCGCGGATGAAGATGCCGACGCGCTGATTGCACTTGCGAAGGATGCGACAATGCTTGCGCTTGACGGATTGATCGAGATGCGCGCTGCAGAAGGCGAACGTCTGAAAACTGCTCTTGCATCAGGCATTAACGTTATGGATTCGTATCGTGAAGACATTCTTGCCCGCGCGCCGTTCGTTGCGGAAGAATATCGCAAAAAGCTGAACAGCCGCATTGAAGCAGTGCTGAACGACACCGAAATCGACCGTACAAGACTTGCGACCGAAGTGGCTCTGTTTGCTGATCGGTGTTGTATCGATGAAGAACTTGTTCGTTTGAAGAGCCATATCGCACAGTTCCGCGAGTATCTCGAAACGCAGGAACCTGTCGGCAGAAACATGGATTTCATCGTGCAGGAAATGAATCGCGAGTGCAATACGATCGGTAGCAAAGCAAACGATGCCGCTCTGACGCAATCGGTCCTCGGCTGCAAAGCGGAAATCGAAAAGCTCAGAGAACAGATTCAGAACGTGGAGTAAATGTATGACGGACAATTCTGCTTTGATTTCGGTAGGATTCGGAAATATCGTTTCCGGCACACGCATCATCGCCGTCATCACACCGGATTCCGCTCCGGTAAAGCGTCTCATTCAGGATGCGCGTGAACGCCGGATCCTCATCGACGCCAGCTGCGGCAGAAAAACACGTGCCGTTCTGATCATGGACAGCGGTCACGTCGTTTTGTCTGCACTGCAATCGGAAACCATCGCGCGAAGGCTGAACGCCGAATGGAGCGCGGAAGGATAAGGAGAATCATCAAATGGCAAGAAAGAAAAAAGGATTGCTGCTCGTCGTTTCCGGTCCTGCCGGCGTCGGTAAAGGAACCGTCGACGGCGCTTTGATGGCGAAGCATCCCGAAATTAAAATGTCGGTTTCGGTAACGACACGCGCTCCGCGTCCCGGAGAAGTCGAAGGCGTGCACTACTTCTTCCGTACCAAGGAGGAGTTCGATCGAATGATCGAAGAGAATGCGTTTCTCGAATACATGCACGTGTTCGGAATGAACTATTACGGAACACCGAAATCCTTCGTCGAAAACGCACGTGAGAACGGAAACCATGTGATTCTCGAAATTGACGTACAGGGGGCTATGAAGGTGAAAGCCGCCTGTCCGGACGCTGTTCTTGTGTTCATCGCTCCCCCATCCCTGAAAATCCTGAAGGATCGTTTGGTCGGACGCGGAACGGAAACACAGGAGTCGATCGATATTCGCACAAAAACGGCGCTTGACGAATTAAAAATGCTGCCGCATTACGACTATATGGTCATCAACGATGTTGTGGACGAAGCGGTCGGTGAAATGGAATCCATCCTTGCCGCAGAACTCTGCCGCACCGAAAGAAATACAGAATTGATCTCAAAATTGACTGGAGGCGAAACAATATGATGAATTATCCTTCTCTGAATGAACTGGTGAAAAAAGCAGGCTGCCGCTATATGCTTGTAACCGCAGTCGCCAATCGTGCAAGACAGCTGCAGGACCATCCGGAAAAGCTCGGCAACAATAAACCGGTTTCGATGGCGGTTGACGAACTGTACCACGATAAACTGATTCTGAACGCACCGAAAGAAAACTGAACGGTTTCTTTCCGCCCGTTGCGTTCCGCACGGGCGTTTTTTATAGGAGCGCATTATGTTTGCAGAAGTGATCGTTGATATCGCACATACCGCGGTGGATCGGAGATTCACTTATCGCATTCCCGAAGAACTTCCCGTCGTTGTCGGACACCATGTTCTGGTTCCGTTCGGTCTTGGAAACCACACGAAGGAAGGCTTTGTTGTTGCGCTCAAAGAAACGACCGACTATCCGGATACGAAAGATATCGTTAAAATCATCGAGCGATATCCGGTACTGCTGCCCGAACAGATCGCGCTTGCGGAATGGATGAAAGAATCCTACCATTGTCTGTTCGTCGACGCGCTCCGGATCATGATTCCTGCGCAGATGCGCGGAATGCGGATCAAAGAGAAAAAGGTCCGCACGGTTGCACTTGCCGAACATATTGATCCGAACGCCGTTATCGAAAGTCTTGAACGCGCACCGGCGCAGAAGCGTGTGTTTGAGCTTGCCGCAAAGGTCGGCGCAGAGGTTTCCGTTTCGGATCTCAATGCGTTCTATCCCGGATGTACATCTGCTGTGGATGCGCTGATTCGCAAAGGATATCTTGTTGAACAATCCGAAACGGTTTTCCGGCGTCCGTCAAAGCTGAAAATCCATACGCCCGAGTATACCTTGACCGATGCGCAGTCGCACGCAGCAGACAGAATCCACGCTGCGCTCGAACGCGGCAGCGGGGATGTTTTGCTGCTGCACGGCGTAACCGGCAGCGGCAAAACCGAAGTATATCTGAAAGCAATCTCAAACTGTTTATCTATCGGCAGACAGGCGATCGTGCTTGTTCCGGAAATCTCGCTGACTCCCCAAACGGTCGGAAGATTCACCGATCGGTTCGGAGATCGTATTGCAGTTCTGCACAGCCGTCTTTCCGCAGGGGAACGCTTCGACGAATGGCGCAGAATCCGTCTCGGACTTGCCGATATTGTTATCGGTGCAAGGAGCGCGGTCTTTGCGCCGCTGGAACGGCTCGGACTGATTATCATCGACGAAGAACATGAGGCAAGCTATCAAAGCGAATCACAGCCGCGTTATCTGGCTGTCGAGATTGCCGCAAGGCGGGTGAAAACCGTCGGCGGCGCATTGGTTCTAGGGAGCGCTACCCCATCGCTTATGAGCTATGCGCGTGCGTTGTCGGGCAAATATGAACTATTGGAACTTCCGGATCGTGTTGCCGGAAGACCGTTGCCGACCGTTGAGATCGTCAACATGCGCGACGAACTGCTGATGGGAAACAACAGCATCTTCTCCGATAAGCTCACGGAACGGCTTTCCGAATGTCTTGCCTCGGATCAACAGGCTATGCTGTTTATCAACCGCCGCGGATATGCGACGTTCGTCAGCTGCCGCAGCTGCGGGTATGTTTTGAAATGCGATAACTGTGACATTTCCATGACGTATCATAAGACCGAATCGCGTACGAGATGCCACTATTGCGGTGCTGTGAAATCTCTTCCGAAGGAATGCCCGAACTGCAAAAAAGCATTTATCAAACAATTCGGGATCGGGACCGAGCAAGTTGAAGAAGCGGTACACCGTCTGTTCCCTGCAGTCAAAACGCTTCGTATGGATACCGATACCATGCGAGAAAAAGGCAGCTATGAAAAGCTGCTGTCCGCATTCCATCGGCGCGAAGCACAGGTTCTGATCGGAACGCAGATGATTGCAAAAGGACACGATTTTCCGAACGTCACCCTCGTCGGTGTGGTGGCCGCAGATACGACGCTGAATCTGCCTGACTACCGCGCGCCGGAACGAACATTTCAGCTGCTGACTCAGGTTGCCGGACGCGCGGGAAGAGACCATCTGCCGGGACGTGTCGTGCTTCAGACCTACGAACCGAATCACCCTGTCATACGGTTTGCAAAAGATCAGGATTACAAGAGCTTTTACCACTATGAGATCATGGAACGGAAAAAGCTCCTCTATCCCCCGTTCTCCCTGTTCGTACGTATCGTATTTGCCGATCGGGACGAACGAGTTGCCGAACAGGCATGTCTTGATTATGCAAAGCTTCTGGAAACCGAGATCCGCGCTGCCCTCGGTGAAGAAGGCCGACAGGATCTTCTGCTGCTTGTCGCAGCGGAAGCGCCGGTTGCGCGAATCTCCGGATTTACCCGCTATCAGATTCTGATCAAGCTGTTGCGAACGAAACGCCTTAAAGATGCGATCGGCTCGATTACCGCTTTTCACGATCAGCATCGCGACGTCTGTTCGGATACCCAGTTAGAGATCAATCCACAGGAGATGTTTTAATGAAATCAAATCGATATAAACCGTTGTTTTTACCTGCGCTGAAGGGAGCGAGCGGACATTTCTTGATTGCTGCGTTCGAAGTCATCCTCGGCATTGTTTCTTTATACCTCGCATCCATTGTCACAAGCTATACGCTCGACTGGGTTCTTCTCGGAAAAGATCCTTCGATTCCGGAGCCCTTGTTCATCTGGCTCAAATCTCTCGGTCCGATTGCAAGGAACTACTGGATCTGCGGCGCGTTTTTCTTTCTGTTCACCGTTTTGGAAGGGTTGTTTATCTTTCTTCGCAGAAAGAACATCGCCAAAGGTGCGGAGCATATGGCGAAGACAATGCGTGATAAACTCTATCGCAAACTGAATGCGGTTCCGTATGATTATCACAAGCATGTTTCGACCGGCGATCTTGTTCAGCGTTGTACGTCCGATGTCGATACCGTCCGGCAGTTTGTGACGAATCAGCTGATGGAAATTGTGCGAATCGTCGTCATGTTCGGCATTGCCGCTGCATTGATGTTTGCGATCCGATGGGAAATGGCGCTGATTTCCATGTCGGTTATGCCGATCCTGACCGTTTCGAGTTTTCTCTATTTCCGATACGTCCGCAGGTATTTTACAGACGTTGATGAAGCGGAAGGCGCGCTTTCAACCGCTGTGCAGGAAAATCTCACCGGCGTCCGCGTCGTGCGTGCGTTCGGTCAGCAGCGTGCAGAATTTGACAAGTTTACAAAGCTGAATCGGGATTACAGCAATAAGACTATTCGCCTTGTGAACCTCCTCGGATTCTACTGGGGCAGTTCCGACGCGATCGGCTATATTCAGATTGCACTTTCCCTTGTTTTCGGCATTTTCTTCTATGCAAAGACAAGAACGAGCGCCGATCCGTTTTCACTTGGTGACATCTATCTCTTTCTGTCGCTGACAAGTCGTCTCACTTGGCCTGTCCGTCAGCTTGGCAGAGTACTTGCGGACATGGGAAAGGCAACGGTATCGCTCGACCGTCTTAACGAAATCATGAACGCCGACGACGAAACCGAACCCGGAAAAGCAATCTCCGATTGTGATCTGAACGGCGACATTGTGTTTTCACACGTCAGTTTCGGATACGATACGCCGAACGACGTTCTGAACGATATCAGCTTTACCGCAAAAGCCGGACAGACAGTCGGCATCCTCGGAAGCACCGGAAGCGGCAAAAGCTCAATGGTACAGCTTTTGCAGCGTCTCTATACCGTTACCGGCGGTGAAATAACCATAAACGACACGCCGATCAACGATATCGACCACGAAACGCTCAGAAAGAATATCGCGATCGTTCTGCAGGAACCGTTTCTGTATTCCCGTTCGATTCGTGAAAACATCATGCTGACCGCCCCCGAAGCAACCGAAGCCGAATTATTTGAAGCGGCTCGGGAAGCGGCTGTACATGACGTGATCACAAAATTTGCAGACGGATACGACACGGTTGTCGGCGAACGCGGCGTCACGCTTTCCGGCGGTCAGCAGCAGCGCGTTGCGATTGCAAGGGCGTTGATGCAGAAAGCGCCGATTATGATTTTTGACGATTCCATGAGTGCAGTCGATACCGAGACCGATGCAAAGATTCGTGAAGCGCTGCGCAGGCACCACGGCAGCGGAATCCTGTTCATCATTTCGCACCGTATTACGACGTTGTGCGAAGCAGATCAAATTCTCGTACTGGATCACGGAAAACTGGTACAAAGCGGCAGCCATGACAAGCTGATCTGTGAAGAAGGCTTATATCGTCGTATAGCTGCGATTCAGGACTTTCGGATGAAAGGAGGCGAACGTGCATGAGTTTTGACAACGAAGCCGAATTCAACAACGAAGAAAAAGTAGACGTTAAGCTGTGGAAACGTCTGTTCGGTTATGCTATGCGCAACCGCGGTTTGTTTGTTCGTATCCTGGTGACGATGCTGATCGTTGCAATCATCGACGCGTTCTACCCCGTCCTCACCCGGTTTGCAATCGACCGTTTTGTGCGACCGGAAAACGAACCCGATACACACGGTATCTGGATCTTCTTTGCAATCTATGCCGCATTGGTTATTCTGCAGGGATTCGGCACAATGCGGTTTATCGGACGCTCCGGCGAAATGGAAATGGCGATCTCCTACGCGATCCGACAGGAAGCATATCTGAAGCTGCAGACATTGTCTTTCTCATTCTATGACAAGACTTCCGCAGGTTACCTCATGGCTCGTATCGTCAGCGATGTTTCGCGTTTGTCCGACATGATCGCATGGAGCATCACGGATTTTTTGTGGAGCGGATTCTACATTCTATTTTCATTCTGTGCGATGTTCTGGTTCAATTGGAAACTTGCGCTGATTGTGATGGCAGTTATTCCGCCGCTTGCAGTCGTCAGTCTCTATATCCAAAAGAGGATTCTCCGCTATCAACGCATCGCAAGGAAGCATAACTCCCGCATCACGAGCGCATTCAACGAAGGCATCATGGGCGCAATGACGACAAAAACGCTGGTTCGTGAAGAGCAGAACGCGGCAGAATTCGAGTCGATCACGACCGATATGCGGAAAGCAAGCATAAAAGCATCTGTTTTGTCCGCCACCTTTTTCCCGCTCGTCGTATCTCTCGGCGCAGTAGGCACGGCGCTTGCGCTGATATTCGGCGGCGCAGGTGTAAAGGCAACGCTCAGCGGGACAGAAACGTTTCTCGGCATCATTACCGCAGGTACACTTGTATCGTTTATCAATTACGCGTCGAGCCTGTTCGATCCGATTCAGCAGCTTGCAGGCATCTTTGCCGATATGCAGAGCGCGCAGGCAAGCGCCGAACGCGTACTCTCGCTGCTCGATACGGAATCCGAGGTGAAAGATACGCCTGCGTCCGAAGAACTGTACGGTACGTCAATGGATCCGAAACGGGAAAACTGGGAACCGATCGAGGGCGACATCGTGTTCGATCACGTGGATTTCTATTATAAGGAGTCCGAACCGATCCTGAAAGACTTCAACCTGCACATTCATGCAGGCGAGACAATCGCGCTTGTCGGAGAGACCGGTGCCGGAAAGAGTACGATCGTAAACCTCATCTGCCGTTTCTATGAGCCGAAAAAAGGCAGAATCCTGGTCGACGGCAAGGATTATCGCGAACGTTCGCAGCTATGGCTGCAATCCTCTCTCGGATACGTTCTTCAGCAGCCGCATCTGTTCTCCGGAACAATCCGCGATAACATTCTCTTCGGTCGTCCCGATGCGGACGAGGAAAGCGTCAGACACGCCGCGGAGATGGTTCATGCGGATTCATTCATTGAACGGCAGCAGAAGGGTTACGATACCGAAGTCGGAGAAGGCGGCGTCCGTCTTTCCACCGGTCAGAAGCAGCTGATCTCCTTCGCGCGTGTAATTCTTGCCGATCCGCAGATCTTCGTCCTTGACGAGGCAACGAGTTCGATCGATACCGAAACCGAGCAGCTGATCCAGAGTGCAATCACGGCGGTTTTGAAGGACCGTACAAGCATCGTCGTTGCACACCGTCTTTCCACGATACGCAACGCCGATCGCATTCTGGTCATCCGGGACGGAGCAATCGTTGAAGAAGGCAATCATGAAACGCTTCTGAAAAAAGGCGGCTACTATCACGATCTCTACATGCACCAGTATGAAGAGGACGCGATGCAGGAAGCGCTGAAATAAGCAAAAACAGAAAACCGGCCGGGGTCTCCCCCGACCGGTATTTTATTGTCGCTTATTCATACTTGACCTGCAGCGTTCCGAAATTCACATCGGCGCGGATGATCAGTGATTGATCTGCATCCGATGCGGGTTCGCCGTATGTTGCAAAGGATCCGAATGAAGTATCAGACGACTTTACAAGACGCACGTGCGACGGCAGATAGATCGTCAAGCTGCCGAAGTTCTGATCGACCTTCAGAAGGCAGTTGTCTCTGAAAGATTTTACATTGCGGAGATCGACTTTATAATCACCGAAATTCATATCGATTTCGCCGCCGTTCAGCGTTTCTCCGTCATAAGTGATGACGCCGGAACCGAAGCTCATGTCTGCGTCGAGGTAGTTGTTGTCCTGCGTGACGTTTAGGACAGGGGTGTGGTCTCCGTCTTTGTCGCCTTTATGATTGATATGGATGACCTTTTTTCTTTTGCCGACGAGAACCATAATCAACGCGACGATCGCAAAGATCAGCAGGATAACATACCATTTGATCTCAAACAGGTATTCAGGGCAGCCAAGTGCGCGGCGGACAAATTCATAGGATGAGAACGCCATGACGGCGATTCCGAACGGAATATGATCTTTTACGCTGATAAGACCGAACGTGAACAGAAGCAGCGGCCAAGTGTAATTCCACGCTGCAAGACCCTTTTCCGGGATGTCTTGAAACAAACCGAGATTCGGAACACTGCGCAGCAAAAACATGGTACACACCAGAATGGCTCCGATACAGAAAGCGATGGTACCCCATTTTGCAGTGTCCCGGTGCTTGTTCCATTCCCATGTGAAAGAACGGCTGCCCTTGTTTTCGTCCTTAGGCGTTTCATCCTTATCTAAAATAATCACGTGCGGTTCGACAGGCTTTACGCCGAGAAGCTCGTCCACCGAAACGCCAAACAGATCCGCAAGCAGCGGTAGGAGCGTAATATCGGGACAGCTGATGTCGTTTTCCCATTTGCTGACTGCCTGTGCGGAGACGCCGACCTTTTCTGCAAGCTGTTCCTGCGTGTAGCCCTTCTCTTTTCTCAATGCAGCAATACGCTTGCCGAGTGTTTCTTTTTGTTCCATGATCGTTTTCCTCCTTCATTCGATGCCTGAATCATATCAACCTTTACCCCGATTTACCATACACCTTTGGTTGATATTGCAGATTTTTTCCTACACGAACGGTTGATGAGCCGTTTTGGGCTCTCTATATCCGGTTGAGTCGAATGTTATTCCTCTCTACTTGCAGTTGAAATGCTTGATTTCAAGGATATTTTACTGATTTTATTTACAAAGGTCAATAAAAAATGTATAATAAATATTTGAAATGGAGGATATTATGGCTTTAAGAATCATTCGTAAAAATGAAGATCCTGCGCTGTATAAGCCGTGCAAGGAAGTCAAAAAGTTTGATGCCCGCCTATCCGAGCTGATTGACGATATGATTGAAACAATGAACGATGCGGATGGCGTCGGTCTTGCTGCGCCGCAGGTCGGTGTTCTTCGCCGTGTTTGCGTAATCGATGTCGGCGAAGGTCCTGTCGAACTCGTCAATCCCGTGATTCTCGAGTATTCCGGTGAACAGGGCGGTATGGAAGGCTGTCTGTCCTTCCCAGGTGAGAGCGGTTATGTCGTACGTCCGAACCGTGTGAAACTCGAAGCCTACGATCGTAACGGTGATCTGTACGAATACGAAGGCGAAGGTCTCTTTGCACGCGCCGTTTTCCATGAAACCGACCATTTGGACGGAAAGGTTTATAAGCGTCTTATAACGGAACCTCCTGCCGATTTTAAGGAGTAATCTATGCGAATTGCTTTTTTGGGCACACCGGAATTTGCTTTGCCGAGTCTCGAGGCTTTGATACGCCGCGGCGACACGCTTGCCGTATTTACCCAGCCGGACCGTCCCGTAGGACGTAAAGCGGTTCTGACGCCGCCTCCCGTAAAAGTCCTTGCCGAAAAACACGGGATTCCGGTCTATCAGTTCGAAAAGATTCGCTCCGCCGAAGGGCGTGAAGCGCTTGAAGCATTTGCGCCCGATTTGATGGTTACCGCTGCTTTCGGGCAGCTGCTGTCTGTCAAAAATCTCGCGATTCCCCCGCTCGGAACGATCAATGTACACGGCTCTCTGCTGCCTAAATATCGCGGAGCGTCTCCGATCCAAAGCGCGATCATTGCCGGCGAAACGGAAACAGGCGTCACGACGATGATGACGGATAAGGGCATGGATACCGGTGATATGCTGCTGAAGGCTGTCACATCGATCGATCCGGACGAAACCTACGAACAGCTTTCCGACCGGCTGGCCGTGCTCGGCGCAAACCTTCTGCTTGAAACGCTTGACAGACTTGAATCCGGAACTCTCGTCAAAATCCCGCAGAATCCGGACGAAGCGACCGTCTGCCATATGCTGACGAAAGAGGACGGCCATATCGACTGCAGCTGTTCTGCAAAGGCCATACACGATCTTGTCAGAGGAACAAATCCCTGGCCTTGCGCATACGGGCTGGTTGACGGTCAGCCTTTGAAGGTTTTTACCACAAAACGCACTTGCGAGACGTTCCCGGATGCGCCGGGAACGCTTCGCGAATCCGACGGCAGGCTGTATCTTTGCTGTGCCGACGGCGCTCTCGAAATCGTATCCTTGCAGGCAAGCGGAAAAAAGCGTATGGATGCATCGACTTTCCTTCGCGGATGCCCGCTTGATAAAAAACAATTATGTTGAACGTTCGCCGCGCTGCGCTCGATACGCTTGTCCGCATTCTTGAGGATGAGGCATACACGAATCTTGCGCTGAAAGAAGCTGCTGTCGCAATTGATGCGAAAGGCATACCGTTTCTTTATGCCATCGTCAATGAAACGATCAAGCAGGAATCGTATGTCGACTTCATTCTATCGCATTACTGCAAACGGCAAAAGCGCATCATTCGCAACCTTCTGCGTATGGCGGTGACCGAACTGTTGTTTATGGAAACGCCGTCGCATGCGGTCGTGGATGAATCCGTGAGTCTTTGCCGATCCATCGGTAAAAAAGAAAGCTGCGGACTGATAAATGCAGTTCTCAGAAAGATCGACCGTGAAAAAACGGCTCTCCCTCCCCTGCCTTCGGATCCGGTCAGCCGACTTTCAATCCGATACGGCGTTCCGACCTTTCTGGTCGAAGAATGGATTGCCGAATACGGTATTTCTGAAACCGAAGCGCTGCTGAATCACAAGCCGATCGGAACGGTAGTACGGGCGCAATACCCGTACACGACACAGTCATTGCTGGAAGCGCTTCCGGTATCTGCCGAACCGTGCAAGCTCGATCCGAACGGATTGAAATTGAACGAAGGATTCGATCTATCGCATGATCCTTTGTTTACAGAAGGCAAATTCGCCGTGCAAGGCGAGGGTGCTATGCTCATTTGCCGTGCATTGGGAGATGTGAGACGGAAAAAGATTCTTGATGCCTGTGCGGCTCCCGGCGGAAAGTCTGCTTATCTTGCATCTCTTTCTGAGAATACCGCAGATATTACGGCGTGGGAACTGCATCCGCACCGTGTCGAGCTGATGAAAGCATCGTTTGCACGTCTCGGAATTTCCGTTCACACCGAATGCCGCGATGCGTCGGTATATGATCCGAAATATGACGACGGATTCGATGCAGTTCTTTTGGATGTTCCGTGCAGCGGATTCGGGCTGCTCTCCGAAAAGCCCGATGTTCGTCTGCATAAGGACGAAAGCACTGTTCAGGCGTTGACCGTTATTCAATCGGCAATTATTGATGCGTGTTCGCACTACGTTCGCAGAAACGGATTACTGATCTATGCGACGTGCACGATCGTTAAACGCGAAAACAGCGAGCGCGTCCATGCCTTTTTGAAAGCGCATCCGTCGTTTGTGCTTGAGGAAGAGCGTCAGTTGCTCCCTACGCGCGACGGAACGGACGGATTTTACTATGCAAGGTTAAGAAGGAGCTGATCCGATGTACTGGATGGATATGAGTGATTCCGAAATTGCCGATGTCGTCGGTTCTTTAGGCGTACCGAAATTCCGGATCGGTCAGGTACAGGAATGGCTTCATAAGGGCGTTCGCCCGCAGGATATGTCTAATCTCCCGAAAACTTTGCGTGAACAGCTGGACAAGATTCCGTTCGGCGGCGTAAGGATCTACGACAAACGTGTGTCGCCGAAAGACGGGACGATTAAGTATCTGTTTGAACTGGAAGACGGCAATCTTGTCGAAGGTGTGCTTATGCGCTATTCATACGGAAATACCGTCTGCCTGTCCACGCAAGTCGGATGCAACATGGGCTGCAGGTTTTGTGCAAGCACGCTTGAGGGTTGTGTCCGCTCACTTCGTCCTGGAGAAATGCTGTCATTTATAGCAGAGATCGAGCGAGATGAACCGCCGCAGGACGGCAAGCCGCGAACAGTTACGAATATCGTGCTGATGGGAAGCGGCGAACCGTTGGACAATTACGACAACGTCGTAACGTTTTTGCAGCGTGTGACAAGCGAGCACGGACCGAATATCAGCGCACGCAACATTTCCCTTTCAACCTGCGGAATCGTTCCGAAAATCTATCGACTGATCGAAGATGCGCCGCACGTCACGCTGTCAATCTCGCTGCACGCACACAGCAATGAAATTCGCAGCGAATTGATGCCGATCAACAAAGCCTATCCGATCGAACAGGTTCTGGATGCTGCGAAAACATATGCGGAAAAGACAGGTCGTCGTGTGGTTTTCGAATACGCGCTGATCGGCGGCAAGAATGATTCGGAAGCCGATGCCAAAGCGCTCGCCCAAAGACTTCGCGGAATGCTTTGTCATGTCAATCTGATTCCGCTGAATCCTGTGAAAGAACGCGGATTGGACGGCGTAACAAGATCTTATGCGTACCGGTTCAAAGAATGGCTTGAGGCAATGCACATTTCTGCGACGGTTCGCCGCGAAATGGGCGCAGATATAGAAGGCGCATGCGGACAATTAAGAAGGAGGGTTCTCAATGAAATTCGCGGGTAAAACGGAAACCGGTCTTCGTTCGCAGAACGAGGACAGCTACATGCTGCTGCATACCGACGGTCTGGATGCTGTCGCTGTATCAGACGGTATGGGCGGTCATCAGGCGGGTGAAGTCGCAAGCAGCCTTGCGATCGAAACGCTCAGAGAGCTCTTGCTCAACAGTCGGGAGAGTCGCGAAGCAGTTCTGGCTTCTGCATTTATTGAGGCAAATCATGTTGTGCATCAGAAAGCATCTGCTGCAGATGAAATGCACGGAATGGGCTGTACGCTCGTTGCCGCTTCCATGGATGCACATGAATTTACGGCTGCAAACGTCGGTGATTCGCGTCTTTACTATTTTGACGGTGAATCGATCCGTCAGATTACACATGATCATTCATATGTCGCAGAGCTTGTTCGCAGAGGCGTCATCACCCCGGAAGAAGCAAAGACGCATCCGCAGCGCAATCTCATCACTCGAGCGATCGGAACCGATAAGCGTATCCTTGCGGATATTTTTACCTGCGAGTGGTCTGCCGGCGACATGCTGCTTCTCTGCTCCGACGGACTTTGCGGCGTTATGAACGAAGATGAAATGGCAACGTTCCTTAAGTCAGGCGAAGACCTTGACGATATATGCACGAAAATGATCGATCGTGCTCTGGCCTTGGGAAGTCGTGACAATATAACGGTAGTTCTTGTACAGAATGACGGAGGTATTGCATGATCGGAACGATTCTCGATCATAAATACCGTATCACAGAACTCATCGGAAGCGGCGGCATGGCGCAAGTGTATAAGGCGATCAATATGAGCAATCGCCGCATCGTCGCCGTGAAAATGCTGAAGGACGAGTTCAAAGACGATGCAGAGTTTCTCCGTCGCTTTACACGCGAAGCAAATGCGGTTCTGGCGCTTTCGCACGAGAACATTGTTCGCGCGTACGGTGCCGGCACGCACAACGGTCTCCCCTATCTTGTTATGGAATATGTCGAAGGTCATACTCTGAAAGACTTGATAGAAAAGAACGGAGCGCTGCCGGTCAGAACGGCAATCGGCATTACATGTCAGATCCTCGATGCCCTTTCTGCTGCGCATTCGCACGGCATCATCCATCGGGACGTCAAACCGCAAAACGTCATCGTTACCGATAAAGGACGCGTCAAGCTCGCCGACTTCGGCATCGCGCGTGAAGCAAGGGCCTCGACCGTCACATTTTCCGGACAAAAAGTGCTCGGTTCCGTGCACTATATCTCACCTGAACAGGCAAAAGGAAGCCTCGCAACAGAGCAGAGCGACCTGTATTCCGTCGGTGTTTGTCTTTATGAAATGCTGACGGGGACCGTCCCGTTTGAATCGGATTCCACGGTCAGCGTTGCTTTGATGCACCTGCAGGAAAAACCCGTGCCTCCGATTGAACTTGTGCCGGATCTGCCGAAATCTCTGAACGATATCGTTTTGAAAGATCTCGAAAAAGATCCCGAAAACCGGTATCATACAGCGCGTGAAATGCGCTCCGACCTTGTGCGCTCCCTTTCGGATCCGAACGGAACCTTTGTGAACGATCCGGATGATACCGTACAAAAGAATAAGCATCGGCCTTCCGTCTATATTCTGATTGCCATGTGCGTGTTTTTGCCGATTATGCTGATCGGTATATTCGTACTGATCTACGCTACATCCTGCAAGCCGGTGCTTCCTTTGGACCCTGAAACCGAGAACACCGAGCATTTGCCGGAGATCGAACCGAGCGCTTTTGCAGAAGATACGCCGGAGCCTCAAGCTGTTGCAGCGGCAAAGGATATTGTACCCAATCTGATCGGATATACGCTCGACGACGCACTGCATCTTTTGTATGCTGAACGCGGATTCAGCAATCTGATTGTTGAGTTTACCGATCTCGCCGAAAACGATACACCAAACAATACCGTTGTCTCAATCTATGTGTCCGACGGCGATCAGGTACTTTCGTTCGAACAGGCTGCTAAACCCATAGAACCGGTTGCAACGGATGCTCCGAAGCCTGTTCTCCCGGAAGAAACTCCTTCTGTTCAGGAACCGACTTTCACTCCGTCTGCAACCGAAGACACGGAAACGGTCGTTGTCGAAGTCACTGCTGTCCCGGAAGAGGAAACCGTTCCAATTGCAACAACCGCTCCGACCGTGTATTCGGTTGAAGATTCCGATGTGACGCCGTCTCCGGACGCTGTAAGCGTTTCGCAAAATGCCGATGCACTGTTTGCGACTGATACACCGATCCGGTTGAAGATTTATCGCAAGTCGCTCGGCTCCTATAAAGCGGACGTGTCCTTTACGCTGTCCCTGGAAGACGATCTCCCCGAAAACCTTGTTGAAATCGGATACGAAACAACGAACTTTGAGGATATTCCGTACCGTGTGATTCTGCATTCGCAAAAGCATCAGAAGCAAGCGACATCCATCACGGAGACAGCAACTGTACGAGGCTATGAACAGGTAACCAGAACATTGTATCTGTATGTCAACAACGAAGTGCGTTCCACACCGCAATCCATCACATTTGCAAAATGAAAGAACAGGGATTGTTGATCAAAGGTGTCGGCAGCTTCTATGAAGTGCTGACAGACAACGGCAAGCTTGCAACATGCAAAGCACGCGGATCATTCCGTCGTGCTGGCATGGTTCCTACGGTCGGAGATCGCGTCATCATCGACATCAAAGAGCAAGGCTATGCACAGCTTGACGAAATACTTCCGCGGAAGAATCTCCTTATTCGACCGCCGGTAGCAAATGTGGATCAGCTGATGATCGTCGTCTCCGCATCCGTTCCCGAACCGGATTGGCTGCTGCTGGATCGATTGATTATCGCGGCAAAACATATGGGAATCGAACCGATTCCCGTGCTCAATAAGATCGACACGTCAAACGACGCGATCCAAAGATCATTTTCAGAGGACTATCATGCATTCCGGGTTCTGACGGTCAGTGCAAAAACCGGAGAAGGACTGTCCGAACTGAAAAAGTGTCTGAGCAACAAGATCACCTGCTTTGCCGGACAATCCGCCGTCGGAAAATCGTCTTTGTTGAACGCGTTGATTCCGGAACTGCATCTGGAAACAGGAGAACTTTCCAGAAAAACGGAACGCGGCAGGCATACGACGCGCCATGCAGAGCTTTGGCCGTTTGAAAGCGGAATGGTGCTGGACACGCCCGGATTCTCGATGTTTGAGACGGATTGTCTCGAACAGAACGAGCTGGACGTCTGCTATCCGGAATTTCAGAACGCCGGTCAGTGCCGCTTCCCCGGCTGCATGCATATCACCGAACCGGATTGCAGTGTAAAACCGTTGCTCGAAACCGGCGCTCTTACAGAAGCCCGTTACGAACGGTACTGTCAAATTGCAATGGATTACAAAACAAGGAGGAAACATCGGTATGATTAAGGTAGCTCCGTCGATCCTGTCCGCAGACTTTGCCGCTATGGGTGAAGCCGTAAAAAAGCTGAAGAGTCAAGGCGCCGATTGGGTGCACTTTGATGTCATGGACGGAAACTTTGTTCCCAATATCACTTTCGGTCCGGATATGTGCAAAGCCATTCGTCCGCTGACCGACCTTCCCATTGACGTACATCTGATGGTAGAGCATCCGGCTGAATGGATTACCCCTTTTCAAAAGGCCGGAGCCGATATTCTGACCATCCATGTTGAATCTTCTGAGCGCCATCTGCATCGTGCCTTACAGGCGATCCATGCCGCCGGAATGAAAGCAGGCGTCGTGCTGAACCCCGCTACGCCGATCAGCGTGTGTACTCATTTGCTTACGGAATGCGATCTGGTTCTGCTCATGAGCGTCAATCCCGGTTTCGGCGGACAATCGTTTATCCCGGAAACGCTGCGTAAAATCCGTGAGCTGCGCGCCGAAATCGAAGTGCGCGGGTTGCCGACGCTGATCGAGATCGACGGCGGTGTAAACCCCGAAACCGCAAAGCTCTGCCGCGATGCCGGCGCAGATATCCTTGTTGCGGGAAGCGCTGTCTTTAAGGCGGAGAGTCCTGCCGAAGCGATTAAAGCAATACGCGGATAACGATACGAGCGGTGCTCCTTTTCCGGAGCGCCGCTTTTTACGAAGCCGGAATTCTGCGTTCTTCTCTTTTCTTTACTTTTTCTGTGAAAAGTGTTATTCTTATCAAAGAATAGCGAGGATGTCAACATGCAGAGTATCGTAGATTTTTTCGGGGTCAAAAAAGGCGTTACGGCATTGATCGGAGGCGGCGGAAAGACGTCGACGATGTATGCGCTTGCAGAGGAACTGCGCAAGAAAGGCTCTGTTATTGTCTGTACTTCCACACACATCCTTTGTCCCCCGCATTTGCCGTTTCTTCCCCGTCTCTCTGACGTGCTTAAAAAAGGACAGGTCGTATCGACGGGCACGATTGACGGACAAAAACTGTCGTCTCCTGTGCAGACATTTTCGGAATTGATAAAATTTGCGGACTATGTGCTCGTGGAAGCGGACGGTTCGAGACAGCTTCCTTTGAAAGCGCACGCTCCACACGAACCGGTGATTCCGAAGGATACAAATACGGTTCTTGTTGTGATCGGGATCGACGGGCTCGGCAAGCCTATCAAGGAAGCGGCGCACCGTCCGGAACTCTACGCCGATCTTTGTCATACGTCTGCTGACGAACCTGTAACCGAGGATATGGTTTATACCGTCGTATCGGGTTATCCGCGCTGCGACGGGATTATCATCAACAAAGCAGATGATCCGGAACGGATTTCAGCAGCGGAATCGCTTGCAAAACGTTTTTCCGTACCTGTTGTAATCACAGCCTGGAAGTCGGAACACCCCATCAAGTCATTACGGAGGATAAACAAATGATCGTAATCAAAGGCGCCGGGGATCTTGCAAGCGGTGTTGCCGTACGGCTCGCGCATTGCGGATTCAGGATTGTGATGACGGATCTCATTCATCCGACATCGATTCGCCGAATGGTTTGCTTCTCGGAAGCAATTCTGAGAGGTACGTATACGGTCGAAGACGTTACAGCGGAATACGCAAATACAATCGATGCAATCGAGGCGATCCATCAGCACGGAAATATCGCCCTACTTGCCGATCCGAATGCAGATTGTGTAAAATCACTGCATCCGGACGTAGTTATTGATGCAATTCTCGCAAAACGAAATCTCGGCACTTCTGTTTCCGATGCGCCGGTTGTGATTGCTTTGGGTCCCGGATTTACTGCAGGAATCGATTGTCATGCTGTTATTGAAACGATGCGGGGACATGATCTCGGACGTGTGATTCTGAACGGTTCTGCCGAACCGAATACCGGTATTCCGGGCAGCATCAGCGGTTTTACAACAGAGCGTGTACTGAGAGCGCCGAAAGCCGGTATTTTTGCTGAGATCTGTCACATCGGCGACATTGTGGAAAAAGGAAAAACGGTTGCTGCAGTGGACGGAGAACCGATCCCGGCTTCGATTTCCGGTGTGATTCGCGGACTTCTGCCAACCGGTACGCCGGTTTATCCGGGGATGAAGAGCGGTGACATTGATCCGAGACCGATCAAAGAGCACTGCTACACCGTTTCCGATAAGGCACGCGCCATCGGCGGCGGTGTATTGGAAGCTATCCTGATGCTGCAAAGGAGGAACGCACATGTATCGACATATCGTTGACGCGATTCAAAGCGGACGATCCCCCTACCTCTTTACCGGTATTGACGGCGACAAAACAGGAAAGGTTGCCGTGCTCGACGGCGAAAGCGTAATTGGCGACAAATCAATCGTTATGATTCCCGATGACAACGATGCCCTTCCAAGCATCCATGACGGCGTTCTTGTCGAGCGTATTACAACGCCGCCTCATCTGATTCTATGCGGCGCAGGACATGTATCCGTCTATACGGCAAAGATCGCGAAAATGGTTGGGTTCAAAGTGACCGTTATCGACGAGCGGTGTGACTTTGCAAACCGCGAACGTTTTCCTGAAGCAGACGAAATCATCAATCTGCCCTTTGAACAGGCGCTTCTGAACTTACAGGAATCCAACGCCTATTATGTGATCGTTACGCGGGGTCATAAAGACGATAATTATTGCCTCAGCACAATACTCCATAAGCCGTATACCTATTGCGGGATGATCGGCAGTCATTCCAAGATCAAAATCGTGTTTGATAACCTGATTGCAAGAGGGTATCGCCAAGAACAGCTTGATACGGTACACTCCCCCATCGGTCTTTCGATCGGAGCCAACACACCGGAAGAGATCGCAGTTTGCATTGTCGGAGAGATGATTCAGGTCAAGAACAGTACAAACCGCGGCAGTGAATGGGACGCTTCACTTTGCAGTACAATCCAACAGATCCGCGAGCCTTATGCCATGGTGACTCTGATCGGAAAACACGGCAGCGCACCTCGCTCCACAGGAGCGCGAATGATCGTCAAACGCGACGGGACAATCATTTCTTCGATCGGAGGCGGTTTCGGCGAATATGAGGCTTCTCTGCACGCTTTAGACATGCTTCACAACGGGAACGATGTCATGCGTTATACGTGCAAAATGAACAACCGGGAAGCAGCCGACGCCGGGATGGTCTGCGGCGGCACAATCGATATTCTGATTCAGATTACGGAGGCGTGAGATGGTTGAAGACATCAAATTGACCAAACTTGCAAATTGTGCGGGATGCGGCGCAAAGGTCGGAGCGGGCGTACTTGCAAAGCTTTTGTCCGATCTGCCGACCGTTCAGGATGAAAATCTTTTGGTAGGATTTGACAAAAGCGACGACGCGGCGGTCTATAGAATCAAAGATGATCTTGCGATTGTTGAGACGTTGGACTTCTTCCCTCCTATTGCGGACGATCCGTTCACTTTCGGACAGATTGCTGCGACAAACGCACTTTCCGATATCTATGCCATGGGCGGCGAACCGAAGCTTGCATTGAATATCATGTGCGTTCCGAAAGCCATGCCAAAGGAAGCGGTTCATGAAATTCTTCGCGGCGGATATGAAAAGTGCGCAGAAGCCGGCGCGATCATCTGCGGCGGACACAGCATCTATGACGACGAGCCGAAATACGGGTTATCCGTTACCGGATTCGTTCATCCGGATCACATGTGGAAAAATCACGGTGCGAAACCCGGTGACGTTCTGTTTTTGACAAAGCCCCTCGGTATCGGCGTGTTGACAGCGGCACATCGAGGCGATCTTTTGGAATCCGATACGCACGATCTGATGATCCGTCTTATGACAACGCTGAACAAAAACGCACGGGATGTGCTTACACGGTATCATGTACACGCTTGTACGGACGTAACCGGTTTTTCTTTCCTCGGACACCTTTATGAGATGTGCAGCGGTTCCGAGGTTTCCGCCGAGATAAACGTCGATGCAATCTCTCTCATCCCCGAAGCGTTGGAATTTGCAAGGATCGGTATTTTGCCGGAAGGCATGTATCGAAACAGAACCTATGCTGAACATGCCGTCGATACGGGAAATACAGAGTTGGCTGTTTGCGATCTATTATTCGATCCGCAGACGTCCGGAGGACTGTTAGCTGCTGTTTCAGAAGCAGACGCTGACGCAGTTTTCAAAGAGCTGAACGGCGTCGTTCCCTGCGCGCAGCGCGTAGGCAAAATCGTCGAACTGCGGGATAAAGCGATTTATCTTCAGTAAAGGATCATCAGAAGAAGAGTATTTCATTACAAAGGTAAAAAACGAGGAGCGGCATAAGCCGCTCCTTGTTTGTTGATTACTTACGGATCAGTCCATATCGGAGTAGAACAACAGCCACTCAAAGTTGCCATCCTGCAGCGGACGGAGCTGAAGCGTACCCATGTCGTATACCGGGACGAACCAGCCGTAGTATACCGAATCACCTGCATAAGCATTCTCACCGACAGCGCTGCCGACAATGTCGATTGCGTTCTTGCCGTTGGTGACGCTGATGGTTCTGGTGCCGTCGCCGACTTCGGTTACGCCGAGAACCTCGAGATCCTCGAAGTAGACGATCGTGCCGACATAGAGTTCAGGGTTCTCAAAGATATCGTCAAATGCGATTTCTTCGCCGAGACCGAACCACGGATAGTAGACGACCGGATAAATGACATAGTTCCAAACGATATCGCCGACATCCTCTTCATAATCTTCATTGATGAAGAGCGTGTAGGTTGCTTCTGCATTGTCGAGTCTCGGGCAGCCATAGTAGTTGTCAAGCTCTCCTGCGAAGACATATGCATCGCCGATATGCATTTCTTCGAGTGCCGTCTTATCGGCAAGATTGATCGCCATGCCCATCGGCTGGCCCTTGATCGGGTCAATCGACGAAACAAAGATGAAGTCTTTGTAGATGTCCGTGATAATACCCTGTACCGGAACGACTTCGCCGATCATATCCTTATCGTTGAGGATCTTATCAACTGCGAACTCAACAGTGCCGTATTCGTATCCGCCGACTTCCACAGCGCCGGTCTTGAGATTCAGCGTGTAGTTCTGGACGTTGGTCGCATAGTCGATCGCATCCAGCTGTACGTACTTAACGTCTTCGGGAACTTCGGACAGATCAAATACCATCTCAGAGGTGCCCTCGGTACCTACGCCGTAGCCGAGGTTTCCGCCGTCAAGCGCGGAATCATAGTATAATGCTTCAGCGAAGCACATGCCCGATCCGTTATCTGCAAAGTTGACGGTGAGGGTCTTTGCTTCTTCATCCACAGCAACGTTCGTGATGACCGGAGATTCCGTATCGACAAGAAGCTGGAACTGATACTCAGTATTCAGCGCAGCATTCGGATAGTCGACCATGGTCTCATAGGTGACCAGGCAGATCGTGCCGTTCGGAACATAACCGCCGTAGTACTCAGATTCTTCGTTGGTAACGATACCATCCCACGCGAAGCTGCCGCGCGGACCCCAGATAGCGTTATCTTTATCGAAGTATGCCTTTCCGAGGTACTCGGTATCGTCAACGTAGTAGATCTCGCCCGTTTCAGCATCAGATACCGTCATGATCAGGTGACGTGCATTTCTGAGCTGAATCGGTTCGGAATAGAACGTGTCGACAAGGAACTGTACACCGTCGGTGTTCGGGTTCGAAATAGCGTTATGCAGCGGATTATCATAGGTATAGAAGAGATCTGTCCATGCTTCCATGTTGATATCTTCATCATCGATGATCGTAGCTGCGGGGTTCGTCGCAAAGTACGTATATACGCTGCCGGATGCAGAATTCATACCAAACGTCATATGCGCCTTGATATTGACTTCCATCGGATTGAACAGATCCGTCGGCAGGTAGCCTTGTGCTGCATATTCCGGATAGAGAACATTCTCTGCTGCGAAATACATCAGATATTCAGGCGAGTTCGTCCAGATCTTATCAAGAACCGGACCCTGCGTCCAATCACCGTAGAATCCGCTGAACGTGAAGTGTGCGTCCGCACTTGCGACTCTTGCGGTAGGCGTGTAGGTCGGAAGGGTTTCGAGACCGACGACTGCGCGGAGAATGAACGCTGCATCGGCTGCCGTAACCTGACCGTCCTCGTTAACGTCTGCAAAGAACTGTGCAGCTGCATTGAGCTCGGTGAGACCGACCACCGCGCGAAGAATCTCTGCCGCGTCGGCAGCGGTCACTTTGCCGTCCAGGTTGGCGTCGCCGAGGATGCCTTCTCCGACGGGCGAATCAGCAGTTGCGCCGGAGTTATCCTTGTTCGTGAAGTAAACATAACCTTCAACATAGGTGCCGTTTGCAAACGTGCTGTCGAATTGCTCTTTGACTTCGTCGTCAAGCGTAATAGTCAGTTTGCCTTCATAAGTTCCGTTTGCAGGAATCGTGATTGTGGTTGCGCCTTCAACCGTGATGCCTTCACCATCCAGCAGATAATCGGAAGTCAGCGTGTTATAACCCTGGGTGACATAGTCATAGAGACCGAGGACCTGAAGATCATAGACCTGTTCTTTGTCGCTGAGGTTGATTGCGGTGTAACGCATATTGTATACACCGGTCTTCTCAGGATCATCAAACAGATTGACGATCGGTTCAACGAAATAGATCGGGCAGGTCACAGCATTCTCAAGATTGAGGATACCTGCGCCGGACTTTCTCGGAGAATAGAGGTAATTATCAGCATCAAGCGGAAGCGTCGCAGTGGATTCAACAATATCCTCTGCCAGCTCTGCGCGCTGTGCCTTGGACAGTGCAGGATAGGTTTCCTTCAAATACTGAGTAAGAAGCACGAACGAGCCGCAGGCGTTCGGAGACGCCATGGAAGTGCCGCTGTATACTTCGTATGCATCCGGTTCACCGGCAACGGAAGAATAGATCATACCGCCGGGAGCGGAAATCGTCGGCTTAAGCTCCAGAGAAGGCGTGGTGCCCCAGCTGGAGAAGTCGCTCATCAGCCAGGCATTCGGGTTCTCGACTTCAAGTTTCTCGGTGGGAACGGTGACCTTGTTGTCAACATCAAGACCTTCAAGGATCTTGAGACCTGCATCCTGCTGGATGCTGATTGCCGGTACGTAATACGGATCGATCAGCATTCCGATGCTGCCTGCCGCATTGTTGAACAGGATCATACCGACTGCGCCCTTATCTGCGACGTTCTTGTTCTTCTCAGAGAAGGAGAGATCGCCGCGGACGACGAGAGCAACTTTACCTTCGACTTCATCGGGGATTTCTTCGGGAGCGCCCTTACCGCAATATACGAGCTCAAGGGTCTGATCGCCGAATGCATCGAGCCAGCCATGTTCGCCGTCGTCGCAGTTGTCAACATACGGGAACGCTTCGCCGTTGTATTCGATTGCGAGGGACGGATATGCGAGGTTCTCCATGGAAGCGACGGAGACGTTGCCTTCATAGGTGGAGGGACTTGCAACTTCCGCGTAGTCCGCATACTCTGCGAGGACGTAACCGTTGCCTGCAAAGTTGCCGGCATTGTATGCCATGGAGTACTCGTTGCCTGCGGAGATGCAGACAATCACGCCCGCCTGGTCGAGCTTCTTATAGACGTTGCCGAATTCTTCATCCAGCTCCCAGTCATAAACGAAGCCGCCCGGTGCACCGATCGACATGTTGATTGCATCAACGCCGAGGAGGAAGCAGTCTTCCAAAGCTGCCATGTAAATACCGGAGTTCGTTCCGCCTGCAGCATCGGCGAAAATCTTCATGAATACCAGCTGAGAAGTCGGAGCCGCACCCATGAATTTGATTGCTCCGTCTTCATCGACTGCAAGACCGCTGATCGTACCGGAAACGTGGGAACCGTGTCCGTTGTAATCCGTTACATCGTCGTCGCCCTCATAGTAGTCGTAGGAGAACGGAACCTTTACGGAAACGTACTTGCCGGGAACGGTGGTTTCAACGGAGGAAACATACTCCTCGGTAAACGCCGGTTCTGTAATGACGCCGTAATCCTGGAACGCTTCGTGTGTGAGGTTCAGGCCGGTGTCCAAAACCGCAGCGACCATACCGTCGCCGAGGAGTCCGATGCTCTGCATCGAATAAGCGCCGGTGATGATGTTTGCGTTTTCCTGCGTGGGTTTCTGTACGACAGGAGCTTTGAACTCATTCGCAACATAAACCTTTTTCACGCCATCCATCTTCTCCATTGCGGCGAGGTTTTTGTAAGCCGTCTGGATCGACATGCCGTTGATCAAAGCGGTATAATCATACATACGCTTTGCTTCGAACGACAATGCCTTGAAGAAGGTGTCGTGTGCGTTTGACAGGCGGTTCTGCTGAGAGTCGGCTTTCTTTGCACGAATCTCTTCTGCCGTATAAGTGTCGCTCAGTGCAGCATCTTCAAAGATCACGATCGCGGTTACGATAGCTTCCGGATCGATGCTCTTATTCGCATTGAGGCGCTCATCAAGCGTTTTGAACGTTCTGCCGGTTCTGCTCTGGATGCGTTCGTCAGCAGACGAAGCGGTGCGTTTCTCGATCTTGTCGATCTTCTTTGCAGAATCTGCAAAGGAAGTCGGCAGGACGCTCAGCACCATGACCAAAGCGAGCACAATCGCAAGTATGGTTCTTGCTTTTTTCATCCATGTATCCTCCTTATCAATATTAGTACACAAGTGTACAATACATGCGCTTATATTATATTATCCGCCCCCTCTCTTGTCAAGATTTATTCACAATTTCTTCCGTCCGAATTGTTTATCGAAAAAGCCAGTAAAGAGTGCGAAAAGCAGGCAAATTCCGGAAATCGTCCGATAATATATTTTGGACCCGAGCCAAAAAGAACTGCATAAAAACATCACGCCGAGCAGAAAATACCTATTGACAGAAATGATCGTTTCAGCGATAACGAACGCTCTTCCGTGTGTTTTCCGCACTTTCCGATCAAACCTTTCGAGAAGATCCTTTCGTGTGTAGATTACGGTTTCCGGTGCGTTGCGTTTCAGAAATCCAAGCGTTTGTTCGTCACATTTCAGCAGACCGACCGATTTTGCGTTTTCTTTGATTGCCGCAGACAATTCGAACAGGTCGGGTTCCGACTTCCGGATCAGAACGAATCCTTCCCCCATCACACTCTGCAATTCTTCGTCATCTGCAAGAATGATTCTGTCAAGAATTATGCTTTCGCGATCATTCAGCATCTGACGCTTCATTAGAATTTGTTTATGTATATATCGCATCGCGAGAAAAAACAGAACGAACAGCAAAAACAGAAACGGCGCCGCTCTGTGCCTGTTTGTTCTGTGAAAAGCCGGCAGAACCGCAGCCGTCAAAAGCAACGGTATCACAAATGTATCGACTGTGGCCGTAATCGCACGGACAGCCTTTCCGACGGAGAATTTGTTTTTCATAAAATTGAGTGTTGCCAAACCGGAAGACTTTATTCTATAATATTTCGTATGAGAACAAAAATAGGTGTATTCGGGGGTTCTTTCAACCCCGTCCATAACGGTCATCTGCTGCTTGCAGAACATGCCGCAGAGCAGCTTGGGATCGATCGCGTTCTGTTTATGATCGATCGGATTCCTCCGCACAAAACGCTTGCAGAAGGTGCTGACGACGAACAGCGTCTTGCGATTCTTCGTATCTCTGTTTCCGATCATCCGAACTTCACCGTCGATACGATGGAACTTGAACGTGAAGGAACAAGCTATACGGTCGATACGCTTCGTGCATTGAAACTGCGATATCCGGATTCGGATCTGTATTTTTTCATGGGCTCGGATATGCTGAATTCCTTTTTGAGCTGGCGCTGTCCGGACGAGATTGCAAAACTTGCCGTGCTGGTCTGTACGGTTCGCGGCGGTCAAAGCGGCGGCGAAGAAGAATCTGCGGAACTGCTCAGAAAGCAGCTCGGCGCAAACGTGATTCTGCTGAAAGAGGTTTCAGATCTTTCATCCACGACGATACGGGATCGGATTCATGACGCGCTTCCGATTTCCGGGATGCTCCCGGATAAAGCAGCACATTATATCTATCTGCACGGGTGCTATCAGCCTACAGAATTGAAGCCGATCTATGACAGACTCCAATCCGATCTCAAGCCGCAGCGCATGGAACATACCGCTTATGTGCTGGAAACGGCGATCGGACTTGCGGCACGGTTCGGCGCGGATCCAAAGAAAGCGAGAATCGCCGCGCTGCTGCATGACTGTGCAAAGTATCTGCCTGAAGACGAACTGCTTTCCTTCGCCGATACGGAACCGCCGATGCTGCCGATTCTGCATGCTCCCGCCGGAGCCGACCGTGCAAAACGGGTGTACAGAGTCGACGACCCTGCTGTCCTTCGAGCGATTCGCCTGCATACCACCGGCGACGCGGACATGACGCCGCTCGACAAGATTGTCTATCTTGCCGATATGATCGAACCGTCAAGGAACTTTGAGGGTGTTGACATCATACGGAACGCAGCGACTCTCGATGAAATGATGCGTCTTGCTTTATCGCGCAGTATTTGGTATATTAAAGAACGAGGAAATCCCATACATCCCGCAACGCTGCGGGCATTAAACAGTTTAGGAGGTACAATGGAACGGTTCGGTGAAACAGAAGCTCTTGCGATCTGCAGGATTCTCTGCGATAAGAAAGCAAACGATATTCTTGCGCTCCATATCGGCGACAAAACGATCATTGCGGATTGGTTCGTCGTAGCAAGCGGTACATCGGTCACGCATGTGCGCGCACTTTGCGACGATCTTGAGGAAAAAGCCGCGGAGATCGGTCTGACGGTCAAGCGCAAGGAAGGCTACGACGACGCACGTTGGATCGTTCTCGATTTCGGATTTGCACTCGTGCACCTCTTCCACCCCGAAGAACGCGCTTATTACAACATCGAACGTTTATGGGAAGGCGACAACAATATGATCCGCTATCCCATTTCGGAATAACTATTACGGAGGTATCTTTATGGAACTTGCCAAGTATATCGATCATACGCTTCTGAAGCCCGAATCGACACGTGCAGACATTGCGCGCGTATGCGAGGAAGCAAAACACTATAACACCGCGAGCGTGTGCGTCAATCCCTGCTGGATCGGCTTTGTTGCCGAGCAGCTGAAGGGCACGGATATCAAGCCCTGCTGCGTCATCGGATTCCCGCTGGGTGCAACGCTTCCGGAAGTAAAGGCGTTTGAAACCGCTGCGGCAATCCGTGACGGCGCAAAGGAAGTCGACATGGTCATCAACGTCGGCGCGCTGCGCGGTGCGGAATTCGAAACGGTCTATGAAGACATCAAGGCCGTCGTAGACGCCGCTAAGGGAAAAGCACTTGTAAAAGTCATCATCGAAACGTGTCTGCTTACCGATGAAGAAAAGGTTACTGCATGTAAGCTTGCAAAGCAGGCAGGCGCCGATTTCGTGAAGACCAGCACCGGCTTCTCCACCGGCGGTGCGAAGGTTGAGGATGTTCGCCTTATGAGAGAGACTGTCGGTCCGGAGATGGGTGTCAAAGCAAGCGGCGGCGTACGCAGCAAAGCGGATGCGGAAGCTATGATTGCCGCAGGTGCAACGCGCATCGGCGCAAGCTCATCCAAAAAAATCATCGAAGGCTGATTCATAATCACAAAGCCGCCCGTACTGTACGTACCGGCGGCTTTCTTTATATTGCAGTATTATGCTTCGTAGAACATCACGTTTTGTGCGTGCAGAAAATCCTTGATCACGTCAAGATGCGTATTGACCGAAAGATGAAGCGTCCCGTGGTCCACATATTCTTCGCGATTCGGCGCTGCCATCTTGATATCGGCGCCGAGCAGCATCACGCCAATGCCTGCCTGCAGACCGACGACATGCCCCTGCGCATCAAAGAGCGGCGCGCCGTTCATGCCGATCGGTCCTGCGTTGGTCGTTTCAATGCCGAAGGAACGTTCACCGTCCGAAAGGAATCGCGTTACCATGCCGTCAAGCGCAAATAACGAAGAACCGTTCTTGCCGATATCCGTAAATTCGATCGTGTCCGTCTCCGGATTCATGCGATAATTCTTGAACTCCGGCATCGGAAAGCCGAGACGACAGACCGTCTGCCCCTGTTTCGGAGGCTCTGCGGCAAACGTGACGTGATGGCGGTACAGGTATTCGTCATCCGTTGTGAAATGCAGCAAAGCAAGATCATATTTCGGATGCGGTACGCATTCGATCCGGACATTGCCTTTTGCACACCCCATAAATGCGTAACGGATCTGAATCAAGGATTCCGGCGTCAGCTTCATATCTTTCTCGAGGCGTTTCAATGCGAAGCGATACCCTTCGTCATGCGGTAACTCCGAGCGCTTTCCGAGATACGTCCGATAGAGATTCTCCGCATTGGAAGAAGCCTGCAGAACAGAGGAAACACGCTTCGAAGTGATCGCATAACCGAATTCATTCACAAAAAACAGCGTCGCAATATCCGGCAAAATTGCATTGTCGCCGAAACGTCTTCGAATGATGTGCATCGGGCGAATTGCATTTCTGACAGAATCAACAGCATCATCAAACATAGTTTTTCTCCTTTGTTTCATTCGGTATAAATTTCAGTATGTTCAGTTCCGGTGTGTCGAACACGCGCGGAACGAGGATCGTGTTGCCGAGCCCGCGGGAAACGTGCAGCAGAGACGTTCCGCTGCGATAAATCCCGGATGTATACCGCGGAAAGAATCCCTGCCCCGGTGCAAAGATGCCGTGTCCGAACAGCCGTATCTGTCCGCCGTGGGCATGCCCGGAAAGAATGACGTCCGCACCGGTTCCTGCATAGATCGGAAACAGCTCAGGTCGGTGCGCCATCACGATATTCAACTTGTTTTCGCTGAGCATCGCATCGAGTGTTTGCGGCGAGGCATATTGTCTGAGCCCGATCAGACGAACGCTGTCGCAGTCTGCATACTCGTCCCTTAAAACATGCACGCCCATTTCCCGGATTGCATTCATATATCGCTCCCCCGTCTTTCCGAGCGCGCATTCATGATTTCCTTCGGCAAAATACACCGGTGCGATCTTCACAGCCCCGCGCACAAAAGCATATGCATTTTTATATACGCGCGCATTGTGACGGTTGAAAAGATCCCCCGTAATCAGAATGAAATCCGGTTCCGCCTTCCGGATCGCGGACAGGAGTTTACCCTGTTCCGCACCGAACTTCCGATCGTGCAGATCGCTGACCTGAACTATCGTAAACGGATCTTTGACTTTTTCATGGCGGATCGTTTCGGCGCGCGTAACGAATCTGCGATTCTCCAGAAAGAACAGCAGGTATGTCAGAAGCAATATGCCGATAATAATCGCTGCGAAAGTCATGGGTTCACTCGCTCTGCCAGTTTGTTTATGATACGATCGTAATAATAATGCGGGACGATACAGCCGCTGCAATCTTTGGTTCCGTCCGGAAGATACGACGGATTGCCGCCGCAATTCTCAAGTCGATACAGCGGGCAGAAGCAGAACAGACAGTTGAAATGCTCCGGGTCGTTCGTTTTGTGACACGGAAAGAACTCGCAGGCACGATTTTGTACAAAGCTGTAAAACCGACTCGGCGTCAGGCCCTTTTCCCATTCATCGCGCGTGATCGAGTATGCACAATCGTCCGAAAGCGAACCGTCGGTTCTTCTCGTGCTGCGGCGCAGCGTACCGTCGTAACGGAATCCGCATTTTTGAATTACGCGGCCGGAGCGTGTATTGGTAACATTTCGGCGAACAGTGATCGCATCGAGCTGCAGTTCGCTGAACCCGAAGTCAATGATCGCTTTAGCCGCTTCCGTCATGATGCCCTTTTCCCAGAAGTCAGGATGCAAAACGTACCCGAGCTCACGAACGGTGTCGACACGAGTCGTATGCAAACCGATTCCTCCGAGAATCTTACCGTCCTCTTTCCGTGTGACCGCCCACGTCTCGTTTTCTTCGATCGCCATAGCAAGGTATTGTTCGGAATCCTCGATTGTCTTATGCGGTTCCCATCCTGCAGCCGGACCGACCAGGTTCGATTTGGCATACTCGAACATACCGGGCGCGTCTTCCGTCGTCCATGCGCGAAGAATCAGCCGTTCCGTTTCGATCGTTTTCATAGCCTATCCTTTCAGATCATATTTCCTTCAATTGATTTTGCGACAGCCTTGGACATACGAAGCATCAGCGCGTGATGATCGGTCAGAAGATCGTAGACCGTATCTTCGGAAAGCACACCGCGTTTCAGATCTATCGGCAGTTTTCCCGCTTCGTCGTCTTCAAAGTCCTTCATCCACAGTGTGCTGCCGTAATAATCGGACAGTTTTTTCAGCGACGACTGTACTGCTTCGTAGCGTTCCAGTGCTTCCGACAGTGTGAGAACAGCTGCAGTCGACTCGTCAAGATATTGCTCCATCTTTTCGATTCGCTCAATCTGTTTCATAGATACCTCCTTAATGAGATCCTTTGTAACCGACGCCGTATGACGTCGTGTAATAGTCGACACGCTTGGAATCCGAAAACAGCGGCGGATAGAGATTCTCTTTCGGATCAATTCCGCAGAGTTTGCAGACCGCCTCGTGGCAGCGGATCGTCAGATCGTCTTCCCGTTCCTTTCCCGGCAGCGAAGGATCCGGAAAGAGCGGTTCTCCGATATGCAGCGTGAACTTCGCTATCTGTCGAAAAATATGCTTCCGTATCCAACCCGGCTCCCGGTATGAAAATCCGAGAGGCAGGATCGGCTTGCTGCAATCGACTGCAAAGTGCGCTGTGCCGCGTTTGAAAGGACGGATCGGCGCATAGTATTCCCACATACTTCCCTCTGCATAGATGTGCAGCCAGCCGCCGTCGTTCAGCAGTTTCCGTATGGCTTTAATATACGCCTTGGTGCCGGCAATGCTGTGTTCCGGGATCGGAATTCCGCCGACCATCCGGATCAGCGTACCGTTCTCACCGTTGACGTTCGGCGCCCACGAAAGATGGTATGGACGGAACGGACGAATCGCGCTCATGATGGCAAGATAATCCCACATATGGACATGATTTGCAACAGACAGCGTCCCTTGGTCCAAAACGTCCCGGTACCGTATCAGATTCTCCTTTCCTTCCACCCTCAGCCCCATACGAATCCGGCACACCGGAAACACCAGTATGTTCAGAAAGAACCGGATAACCCCCTGTTTGAAGAGGAAAGATTTTGAAGTGTTTACGTAAGGATAGTGTTCGTCAAAGACGATTCCGCGATTCTTATGTACTTCCAGATAATGCTTGTCCGTCTCCTCCGGATACGGAAACTT
>CAMORL010000002.1 GCA_946623765.1 uncultured Clostridia bacterium | reverse complement strand
GTTCCACACCGGCATTCCGGAAAACAGCGTGCGCGTCATACCGTTCTCGACCGCCAGAACGGAATTGCCCCAGGAAGGATTTCTTTCGCACCGGAACGTAACGTCCGGGAACGCGGAGAGACTGACGGGCGCGGAACCTTCCTCGGGATCGTTGCCGCTGTCACGGGAGTCGAACCATTCGACGACCGGCATCGAAGTTGCCGGAATGCTGCGACGGAAGGTCAGCACGCCGAAGTGTAAAACAACAAAGCGAATCGTGTCGGTTTGCGGGTCATAGGAAGCAAGGACAGTATTCTGATTGTCCGGCTTGAAATCCTTAATGCTCAGATGGAAAAGAGTATCTTCAAAGTATGGATAGTACCCAAGCACTTCGGAATCGTCTTCCGGCTCGAATCGAATGACGCTGCCATCGGTATCATAGACGCCATTAACCGTCATTTCCGTATGATTGTCGCCGTTCAGATGCAAAACGGCGGTTCCGTTCGCATCAAAAACCAGATCGCCGGACAGCGTTAAGGGCATGCCTTCCATAACGGGAAGTCCGTCCGTTTTCCATTCGCCCGCAATTTGTTCTTTGGTTAGCTGTACGGTCGGATAGGAAATGCTGCCTTTACGGACATAAAGAGAATACCAGCGATTTCCTTCACCGGAATCTTCGGGGGAGCGCAGCATGCTGCTTTCCGAATCATATGTGAATTCGAGCGGTTTCTTGTCCATTCCGGTGCGCGTGATAAATACCTTGTTTTCGGAAACGGTATAGGTAAATGGATTTTCGCGGGATCCCCAATCTGCGACATGAACCTCCGAACCTGAACCGTTTTCATAAAAAACTAATTCATTCTTGTATTCGCCGAGCATAGCATCAATCGCAGCATCGGATTCATATGTTTCGGAAACGGTTTTGTATAATTCCCACGTCCCAACGAACTCGGTTGTAGATAATTTACGCTTTGGCATCGTCAAAAAGCATACGGCAACGACGACACCTGCAAGGAGCGCGACAAGGATGATCCAGAACGCGGGCTTTTTGTAGTTCAGAACGGATTTCACGCGGGACTTCACGCCGACCTCGCCGAACGCAAGCGGGCAGGCGGCGATCGAACGGCGAGAGATGCTGCTCTTTAAGAGTGCTTCCGAATACGCCGCCTTGTTTTCGGCGTCGTATTCCTTCACAACCTTTTCGTCGCACGCAAGCTCGATGTCGCGACAGAGGAGAACATACGCAAGCCACAGAAGCGGATTGAACCAGTAGACCGCGAGCAGCAGAAAGCCGAGCGGCTTCCAGATGTGATCGAAGCGCTTTAGATGCGCGCGCTCATGCGAAAGGACGTATGCTTTCGTCGTTTCGTCCATGCCGGAGGGGAGGTAAATCTTCGGACGGATCAGCCCTAAAATGAATGGGTCGCGGATCTCGTCGCACACAAACACGCCTTTTTCAATCTTCACCGACGCGCGAACCTTATGCCTTAGCCGAAGATAGGAGATCAGCGCATACAAAAGCATAGCGCAAGCGCCTGCAAGCCACACCCAACCTGCGACGGTCTTCGCGACGGCAACGGGCTCGAGGTGTTTTGCCGCCTGCGCATTCGTCGGGTTGACGGCGCTGTTCAGCGCTTCAAAGCCGGATGAGATCACGACGCGTTCGCCCTCCACACGGATCGATTCCGTTTCGGATTGCTGAATCGTATAGGACCATGGCGCAACCGAAACCGTGGTCTCGCTCGGGACAAGGCTCAATGCGCTCTCGATCGAAACGGGAACAAGCAGCCGAAGCGCCACCAGTCCCCAAAGCGCGACACGGATCCACTTCGGCGCTTTTTTGAACACGAAGCGAAGAAGAACCACAACGAGCACGATCCAGCCCGCGGTGATGCTGATGTTCAGAAGACGCAAAAAGAGATTGCTCATTTTTGACGCTCCTTTCGGAATGCTTCGATCATCTGCATGATCTCGTCTGCTTCGGCGTCGGTCAAAGGCTTGCGCGACGTGAACGCCGCGATGAATGCGGGCAGCGAACCCGAAAAGCTCTCCTCCACAAAACGCTCGCTCTTTTCGGAATAGAACGCCTCGCGCGTGATGAGAACCTTTACAAGTCCGTCGCTGTTTTCAAATAAGCCTTTTTCGCAGAGCTTCCGAAGCACCGTATAGGTCGTGGGCTTTTTCCAGTTCAGCTCGCGTTCGCAGATCCTGACGAGTTCGCCCGACGGGATCGGCGCGTTCGCCCAAACGATGTCCGCAAACCTTGCCTGCACGTCTCCGAGTTCGATCAAAGCCATAGGTCAGCCTCCTTTGGTTTACTCTCGATAAACTTGCGTTTAGTTTATCATGGATAAACCAACCTGTCAAGACACGATTGCTGAAGAAACGACGCGCCTGCCGCTTATGCGGTCCCCCTGATAAGGGAGGGGATTATAAGATGTATGATTTGAGCTCCCCTTGTCGGGGCGCGGCTGATGGACAATCGCTTGACACGCTTTTTTTCAGGCGGCAAGAACGTTTACGACCGATCTCCTCTCGGATGCGTCTCATTTGTGACCTTTCCGTGACATTTCGGGGTACTGCATTGACCGCAGGCGTAGGATTTTGTATAATCATACCGAAAGAAGGAAAGGAGATTCATATGAACCTGTTGTTCTTTCTGACGCCGAAGTGTGACGTATGCGTGCTGAACAGCGATTACACGCTCCGGCAGGCAGTCGAGAAGCTGAACGCAACGGGACGCAGCGCTGTTCCGGTGATTGACGAAGAAGGACATTATCGTGGGACGGCGTCCGAGGGCGATCTTTTGCGGGCGGTGCTCAAAGAAGACACGCAAAAGGATTGGGAGCATGTCCGCCTGATGGACATCATTCGACCGGACTTCAATCCGCCGGTAAATGCTTTCGCCTCGATCGAAGACCTTTTGCAGCGAGCAAGCGAACAGAATTTCGTTCCCGTCGTCGACGATCGCGGCATGTTCATCGGCATCGTCACGCGTAAAGCGATCCTGCAGCACTTTATGCAGACCCTGAAAAAGCAAGCTTGAATCCCAAAACAGGAAAACCGCCCGTATATCGGGCGGTTTTTGTGATTTCCGGGTTTATACGTTAAAGAAGAATTCGACGACGTCGCCGTCCTGCATGACATATTCCTTGCCTTCGGAACGCACGAGACCCTTTTCCTTGCAGGCTGCGATCGAGCCGTTTTCCACGAGCGTTTCATACGGCACGACGGCGGCGCGGATGAAGCCGCGCTCGAAATCGCTGTGGATCTTGCCGGCGGCCTGCGGCGCTTTCGTACCCTTCGTGATCGTCCACGCGCGAACCTCCTTGGGTCCTGCGGTGAGAAAGCTGATGAGACCGAGGAGCCGATAGCACGCTTTGACGAGCTGATCGAGACCCGATTCATGCACGCCCATCTCCTCGAGAAACGCTTTCTTTTCTTCGGGATCGAGCTCCGCGACCTCCTCCTCGAGCTTTGCGCAAACGGTCATGGCTTCCGCGCCCTCGTTCTTTGCAATGGCGTACAGCGCTTTCACATAGTCGTTCGGCTCGCCGCCGAGATCGTCCTCGCTGACGTTCGCAACGTAGATGACCGGCTTTGAGGTGAGAAGGAAAAGCCCTCTGATCGCTTCCTGTTCGTCCTTGTCCGCTTCAAAGGTGCGGACGGGCTTGCCGCTTTCCAGATGCGCGTAGATGCGCTTCAGAAGATCAATCTCAACAAGCAGCTTTTTGTCGCCGCTCTTTGCCATCTTCTGCTGGCGGTCGATCCGCTTTTCGACGGTCTCCATATCGGCAAAGATCAGCTCCAGATTGATCGTCTCCGCGTCGCGCGCGGGATCGACGCTGCCGTCCACGTGCACGACGTTGTCGTCGTCAAAGCAGCGCACCACATGCACTACAGCGTCCACCTCGCGGATGTGCGAGAGGAACTTGTTGCCGAGACCCTCGCCGCGTGACGCGCCGCGCACAAGCCCTGCGATGTCGACGAACTCGATGACCGCGGGCGTGTACTTTTCGGGATGATGCATCTCGGCAAGCACGTCAAGACGGTGATCCGGCACGGAAACGACGCCGACGTTCGGCTCGATCGTGCAGAACGGATAGTTCGCCGCCTGCGCGCCTGCGCGGGTGATGGCGTTGAACAGCGTGGATTTTCCGACGTTCGGAAGTCCGATGACACCCAGCTTCATATCCGTTCCTCCTTACGAAAGCTTTTCAAGACCGACGTGCAGACGGCGCATGGATTCCTCGCGTCCCAAAAGGATCGCGATCTCGATCGCGCCGCCCGGGGTGACCTGCTTGCCCGCAAGCGCGATGCGCACCGGCCACAGCATCGTTCCGTTCTTCATGCCTTCTTTTTCCGCGAGTCCCAAAAGCGCGTCGTGGATCGGCTGTTCCTCCCACGCGGGAAGCGCATCCAATGCCTCGATTGCGATCTCCAGAACATGCTTTGCGATTTCCGGATTCGTTTTGCTCTTTTTGTTCGTAAAGAGCTCGGCGTCATAGTCCGGAAGCTCGGGGATAAAATCGAGCATCTCGGGGATCTGCGTAAAGATCTCGGTGCGCTGCTGCAGAATGCGGCACAAAAGATCGGCATGCTCTTTTGATACGCCCGCTTTCTCATAATAGGGCAGGGCGTGCTCGGTGAACTGTTCGGGGGTGAGTCTGCGGACATATTCCGCATTCATCCACGTCAGCTTGTTCACGTCGAAGATAGCGGGGGACTTAGACATGCCCTCGACGGAGAACGCTTTGATAAGCTCGTCCATCGTAAAGAATTCGCGCTCGTCGCCGGGATTCCAGCCCAAAAGGGCGACGTAGTTTACGATCGCTTCCTTGAGATAGCCCTTTGCAAGGTAGTCCTCGAAGTACGCGTCGCCGTCGCGCTTTGAAAGCTTATGCGTTGCGTCGCGCATGATAGGAGTCATGTGGATGTAGACCGGCTTTTCCCAGCCGAACGCCTCATAAAGCAGGTTGTACTTCGGCGTGCTCGAAAGGTACTCGTTGCCGCGCATGACGTGCGTGATGCCCATCGTGTGGTCGTCGATGACGTTCGCGAAATTATAGGTCGGCATACCGTCCGCCTTGATCAGGATCATGTCGTCGAGATCGGCGCAGTCCACCGCAATGTGCCCGTAAAGCACGTCGTCGAACGACGCTTCGCCGTGCTCCGGCACATTTTGCCGGATGACGTAGGGTTCGCCTGCGGCGATGCGGCGCTGTACTTCCTCGGGGGAAAGATGCAGACAGTGCTTGTCGTATTTGAAGGTCTCGCCGCGCTTTGCCGCTTCCTCGCGGCGCTGGGCGAGCTCCTCTTCGGTGCAGAAGCAGTAGTATGCCTTGCCTGCCTTCACAAGCTGTTCGGCATAGGGCAGGTACATATTCTTGCGCTCGCTCTGCACATAGGGACCGAAATCACCGCCAACGTCGGGACCTTCATCCCACTGCATGCCGATGCTCTTCAGCGTGCGGTAGATCACGTCGACCGCGCCGGGAACATAGCGGCTCTGATCGGTGTCCTCAATGCGCAGAATGAATTTTCCGCCGTTCGCTTTGGCGTACAGGTACGTATAGAGCGCGCTTCTGAGGTTTCCGAGGTGCATATATCCCGTCGGAGACGGGGCAAATCTGGTACGAACTTCCATTGCATTCTCCTTACTGAATCTTGAACGAATCCTTGAGTCCGACGACGCGGTTGAACACCGGATGATCCGCCGTGGAATCGGGATCCTTTGCGTAATATCCCATGCGAATGAACTGGAACGCTTCGCCGATCTTCGCGTCCGAAAGCGCCGGTTCAAGATAGCCCTGCTTCACTTCGAGCGAATTCGGATCGAGCAGCTTCGTGAAGTCGTCGACCTCTTCGCCTTCGTTTTCTTCCCGCATCAAAGGACCGTAAAGCCTGAGCTCGGCGGGGATCGCATCACAGACCGGGACCCAGTGCAGGGTACCCTTGACCTTGCGCTCGCATTCACCGCTTCTGGTTGCGGGATCGTAGGTCACATGGACTTCGGAAACCGTGCCGTCCGGTTCGGTCTTCCACGAGACGCACTTGACGATGTATGCGCCCTTGAGACGAACTTCACCGTCCGGCTTCAAACGGAAGAACTTCTTGACCGGTTCCGCCATAAAGTCGCTCTGCTCGATCCAGAGTTCGCTGCCGAATCGGACCGTGTGCGTGCCGGCGTCCGGATCGTTCGGATTGTTCTCGATCTCGACGGTTTCGAAACGGTCGGGCTCCCAGTTGTCGATGATGAGCTTCAAAGGCTCGGTGACCGCCATGCGGCGCGGCGCGTTTGCATTCAGGTTTTCACGCACGCAGTGCTCGAGAATTGCGGTATCGACTACGGAATCCGCCTTTGCGACGCCGATGCGGGACAGGAAGTCGCGCACGGCTGCGGCAGGGTAGCCGCGGCGGCGCATCGCGCAGAGCGTCGGCATTCTCGGATCGTCCCACCCGCTGACGAAATGCTCTTCGACAAGACGGCGAAGGTAGCGCTTCGACATGATCGTGTTGGTGAGGTTGAGACGCGCAAACTCGATCTGTCTGGGTTTCTGTTCAAACCCGCAGGCGTTCACGACCCAGTCGTAAAGCGGGCGGTGCGCTTCATATTCCAGCGAACAAAGCGAGTGCGTTACGCCCTCGATCGCGTCCTGAATCGGGTGCGCAAAGTCGTACATCGGGTAGATGCACCACTTGTTTCCGGTCTGATGGTGCGCGATATGCAGAATGCGGTACATCGCGGGGTCACGCATGTTGATGTTGGGGCTTGCCATATCGATCTTTGCGCGAAGCGTCTTTGATCCGTCCGGGAACTCGCCGTTTTTCATGCGCTCGAACAGGTCGAGATTCTCCTCGACGGAGCGGTTGCGCCACGGGCTGTTCGTGCCGGGCTCGGTGAGCGTTCCGCGGTATTCGCGCATCTGATCCTTCGAGAGATCGTCGACGTAAGCCTTGCCTTCCTTGATGAGCTTGACGGCAAGTTCATAGCACTGATCGAAATAGGACGAACCGAAGCGCAGCTGATCCCAGGTAAAGCCCAGCCAATGAATATCCTCCTTGATGGCTTCGACGTACTCCACATCCTCCTTGGTCGGATTCGTATCGTCAAAGCGAAGGTTGCAGGTTCCGCCGTATTCTTCCGCAATCCCGAAGTCAACGGTCAGCGCCTTTGCGTGACCGATGTGCAGATAACCGTTCGGCTCGGGCGGGAACCGCGTTTTCACGGGTCGGTTCAGCGTTTTGAGGTCTTCTTCAACAAATTCTTCGATGAAGTTTTTGCTCCGTTCTTCCATTTTTATATTCTATCCTTTCTCCGAAGGGATTTCCGTTCGGGTTTCCGAAATAATATCTTATTATAACGCGTACACGCGTGTACGGCAAGACAGGATTTTCGCTTTTTTCGTTTTCTTTACATAAGCGAAACGGAAATCGAACACAATAAGCATGCCGTAAACCGGCAGATCAAAGAACGGAGGAAATAACATGAGCTTTAAGAACGATACAAAGCGCGAAACCGGCGATCGAAACCGCAGAAGCAACCCGAACGAGCGGAAACGTGCGGACTCGAACCGCGACGGAGACAGCCAGCGCAACCGTACGGACGACGATCTCTATGGCGCGGATGAATACTGAGAATCGCCGGGGAAGGCGGCAGAAGTTCTGTTACGTGCCCAAAAGAACGGCACGGATTCCGTCCGACGTCACGGGTAGCTATACCGGCGTACCGGACGACGGGATCCGTCCCGTGCAGGACGCGGACGATCTATGAGCATATCTGATAACTGATCGAAAAGCCTTGCGGAAGTATGCATATTGCGTGCTTCGACAGGGCTTTTTGATTTGATCTGAAACCGCTTGTATACGGGGAGATTCGATTGTTGACAGGGAATCACGATTCGTATATAATATTCCTGTTATGGTTCATAACGCATAAAACGGCTGCTTCGATGAGGAGGTCAGAAGAACCGTTAGCGCCTGGCCCGAATGGGTGACGAGGGATGGCAGTTATCGAAAGACTCGGCGGGTGCTGCCACGGCAACGGTACGGCATGTCGAAAAGGGAACGACAAAGAACGGAATCAAAACCGCAACAGAGCGATCCCGGATACCGTACAAAACCGGACGGTTTGCGCATAAGATGAAGCGCGCGGCGTCCGAGATCATAAAGGAGAAAAACCATGAGAGTTATTATTCAGGATAATTATGAAAAGATGAGCCTTTGGGCAGCACATTACATTGCGAACAAGATCAATAACCATAAGGAAGCGCGTCCGTTCGTACTCGGTCTTCCGACGGGTTCGAGCCCGATCGGCGTGTACAAAGAGCTTGCCCGCATGAACAGGGCGGGGGAGGTATCTTTCGCAAACGTCGTCACCTTCAATATGGACGAATACCTCGGGCTTCCGCACGAGCATGATCAGAGCTACTGGTACTTCATGCATGATAATTTCTTCGATCATCTGGTCGATATGAAGCCGGAGAACATCAACATTCTGAACGGCATGACCGACGATCCGGAAGGCGAATGCGCAAGATACGAAGAAAAGATCAAGTCCTACGGCGGCATCGACCTCTTCATGGGCGGCATCGGCGTGGACGGACACATCGCGTTCAACGAGCCGTTCACCTCGCTGTGCTCGCGCACCGGCGTCAGAAACCTCACCACCGATACGCGTATTGTGAACTCGCGCTTCTTCGGCAACGATCCCGAAAAGGTTCCGTCTCAGGCGCTTTCCGTCGGCGTCGGCACGGTCACCGATTCAAAGGAAGTGCTGATCCTCATCAACGGGCACAACAAGGCGAGAGCGCTTGCGGCAACCGTCGAAGGCAACGTCAGCCATAAGTGGACCTGCTCCGCACTGCAGATGCATGAAAGGGCGATCATCGCGTGCGACGAAGCTGCTTGCGGCGAGCTGACAGTCGATACCTACAAATACTTCCTCGACATCGAAAGAAACGAGAGACTGTAAGCCATGTATACCATCAAGGATTTATTCGATCTCGACCATACCCTTGCGAAGGATTATCTTTCGCAGTACACCTATCCGTGGGAAGCGCTGAAGGGCATCAAGGACTTTATTCTGGCGCTCGGTCCGACACTCGGCGAGGACTACACCGAAGTGTCCGAGCATGTTTGGGTGCATAAGACCGCCAAGGTTTTCCCGTCCGCGTATCTCGGCGCGCCGTGCATCATCGGTCCCGAAACCGAAGTGCGGCATTGCGCGTTCATCCGCGGTTCCGCGCTGGTAGGCAGCAACTGCGTCGTCGGCAACTCCGTCGAACTCAAAAACGTCATTCTGTTCGACAACGTGCAGACGCCGCATTATAACTACGTCGGCGACTCGATCCTCGGCTATAAGAGCCACATGGGCGCGGGTTCGATCACCTCGAACGTCAAGAGCGACAAGCAGCTTGTCATCGTGCACAACGGCACGGAACAGATCGAAACCGGCATCAAGAAGTTCGGCGCGATGCTCGGCGATTACGTCGAGGTCGGCTGCAACGCAGTGTGCAATCCGGGCACGGTGATCGGCAGACACAGCAACGTGTATCCCACCTCGTGCGTGCGCGGCGTAGTTCCCGCAAACAGCATCTGGAAGGACAACGGAACGGTAGCGATGAAGGAGGAACGGTAATGGGCAAGTATTTCGGAACGGACGGCTTCCGCGGTGAAGCGAACAAGAACCTGACCTTTGAACATGCTGTCAAGATCGGGCGTTTTCTGGGCTGGTACTACGGCGCGCGCCTTGACAAAAAGGCCAAGGTCGTGATCGGCAAGGACACGCGGCGTTCGAGCTATATGTTCGAATACGCGCTCTGCACCGGTCTCATGGCGTCCGGCGCGGACGCGTACATCATGCACGTCACCACCACACCCTCCGTTGCGTATATCACGCGTGTCGACGATTTCGACTGCGGCATCATGATCTCCGCCTCGCACAACCCGTATCAAGACAACGGCATCAAGCTGCTGAATGGCTACGGCGAAAAGATGGATGAAGAAACGATCCTGAAGGTCGAAGAATACATCGACGGTGATTTTGAGGTTCCGCTTGCACAGCGGCATGAGATCGGCAGAACGGTCGATTATGTGGCGGGCAGAAACCGCTACATCGGCTTCCTCGTTTCGCTTTCGAAGTACGGCTTCAAGGGCGTGAAGGTCGGTCTCGACTGCGCGAACGGCGCAGCGTGGCAGATTGCAAAGGGCGTGTTCGAAGCGCTCGGCGCAAAGGTCTATGTCATCAACGACAATCCGGACGGCTACAACATCAATACCGACTGCGGATCGACGCACATCGAACACCTGCAGAAGTTTGTGGTGGACAATCGGCTGGACGTCGGCTTTGCGTTCGACGGCGATGCGGACCGCTGTCTCTGCGTGGATGAAAAGGGCAACGTCGTGACCGGCGACCATGTGCTCTATATCTACGGTCTCTATATGAAAGAGCGCGGAAAGCTCCTGAACAACAAGGTCGTTACGACCGTCATGTCGAACTTCGGACTCTATAAAGCGCTCGACAAGGTCGGCATCGAATATGAAAAGACCAAGGTCGGAGACAAGTACGTCTATGAGAACATGGTCAGGACCGGCAACCGCATCGGCGGCGAGCAGAGCGGTCACACGATCTTCCTGAAATATGAAACCACCGGCGACGGCATCGTGACCGCGCTGAAGCTGATGGAGGTCATGCTCGCGAAGGGCAAGCCGATGAGCGAGCTTGCGGCGCCCGTCGTGTTCTATCCGCAGGTGCTGAAGAACGTCCGCGTCAAATCCAAACCCGATGCACAGAACGATCCCGACGTACAGGCGGCGGTCAAGCGCGTCGCCGACGAACTCGGCGATTCGGGCCGCATCCTTGTGCGTGAATCCGGCACGGAACCGGTCATCCGCGTCATGGTGGAAGCGGACACAAACGAGATCTGCGAAAAGTACGTCGACTCCGTCATCGAAGTGATCAAAGCAAAGGGACATATCGCATAACACAATATGAGGCCGTTCTTTTGGGACGGTCTCACTTTTTGCGCTCCGAAAGGGGCGCATTTTTGCTGTTTCGGCGGTTTGACACAAAATCGAAACAGATTCTGGCAAAACTGTTCACAAAGATAACGCAGTTTGTTCAAATGGCAATGCTATGATGGGTATGGTGGAAAGGACTATGGTGGAAAAAAACGGAACGAAGACGGTCCGATCGGCTCAAGATATGGGGAAGAGGGACCGGATATCCGCAAGATACGGCTTCCGAAACCGTAAAAATGCGCCGGATTTCCTTGAAGGGCAGAAAAAATGCAGTAAAATTTTGCCGCCAAAAGATGACACAGCAAACCAAAAACCGCATGTCCGGAAAATATAACAGGAGGCGGAAACGACCTTTCGGACATGGTTTCGATCCGCAATGATAAGCGGAAAACAAAATAGGAGGAGCTATGGCACAGCATAAGAAAAAGAGAAAGAGAAGGGTACAGCCGAGATTTTATGTAATTATTTCGGTCTTCATCCTTTTGGTTCTCGTATTGTTCATCCTGATCGGCTGGACGGTTTTCAGCTGCATCAAAGAGAACCGGATGCGCGATCAGTTCATGATCGAGGAAGAGCGTCTGCGTTCGGAATATGCGGATGAGGTCAATAAGAATCCGGACCGGTATGTTGACGTTGTCCGACCGACGATCTCGTATGACGAATTCAAGAACGGCGCGACGATTCCGCCGCTGCCGACTCCGATTCCGACGCCCACGCCGACGCCCAGACCGACGCCGCATATGGTGGCCGATTCCAATCCGGAATTGCACGGCTTTGTGCCGCATCTGCAGGTAAACGGGGAGGAAGTCATGGCGAACAGTTACCGTCGTCCGGAGGAAATCGTATTCCCGGATGCCGAGGCATACAATGCCGAAAGCGTAAAGGGCGTTCTGACGTTCCGCGGAAACAACTGGAGAAACATGTCGAGCACCGACACGGTGAATCTTACCGAGTATAAGCTGACGAAGGTATGGGATAAGGGCATTTCCGCACTCACGAAAGGCGGCGGCAGCGGAAGCTGGTCCGGCTGCGGATGGACGGGTCAGCCGCTGATTGTGCAGTGGCCGGCGGAAACGCGAAAGATCATGAATCTCCGTGACTGGGCAAAGCAGAAGGAAAACCTCGTAGAAGTCATCTATCCGACGGAGGACGGCAATATTTACTTCCTGGATCTTGAATCCGGCGAGGAAACGCGTGACAAGATCGTTTTGAACGTTCCGTTTAAGGGCACCGGCAGCATTGATCCGCGCGGCTATCCGCTGCTGTACTGCGGCTCGGGCGATCAGTACGAAAGCGACAGTCAGAAATCGAGAGCGTTCATCATTTCGCTGATCAACGGACGCGTACTGTACGAATTCGGCAAGCAGGGAACCGACAGCTTTGCAAGACGCAAGTGGTATGCGTATGATTCGGCTCCGCTGATCGATGCAAAGACCGATACGCTGATTTATCCGGCGGAAAACGGCATTATCTATACGATGAAGCTCAATACGGTCTATGATCCCGAACTCGGATCGATTTCGGTCAATCCTTCGGACATCGTAAAGTTCCGCTACGACTGCAACAACATTTATGACGATATCGACATTGCGGACTCCACGCATAAATGGCAGGGTTATGAAGGCAGCGCGGTTGCTTGGAACGGGTATCTGTATCTGGCCAGCAACGACGGCATGTTCCAGTGCGTGGATCTTGCAACGATGCAGGTCGTTTGGATTGCGAACACCGAAGACGATACAAACGCAAGCCCCGTCCTTGACGTGATTTCCGACGAGGAAGCATACCTCTATGTCGGTACTTCGCTCCACTTCAACAAGGACAAGAACAATACGGGCATTGCGCCGTTCTTTAAGATCGACGCCATGACAGGCGAAATCAAGGGACGTTACGGGCTGCAGGTATTCACCGTGTCCGGCGTATCCGGCGGCATTCAGGCAACCGCCGTCGTCGGAAAGAAGGGCAGCAATATCGAAGATCTCGTAGTCGTTCCGATCGCAAGATACGGAAATAAAGATGCGGGCGTACTTGTGGCGCTTGACAAGGAGACGTTTACGGAACGCTGGAAGTTCGAAATGGACAACTACGCGTGGTCCAGTCCGGCTGTTATCTATGACGCGTCGAATAACGGTTATATCATTCAGGCGGATTCCAAGGGCTATATCTTCCTGATTGATGCCGCAACGGGTCAGCAGCGCGGCGTACTGCGTCCTACCGAGACTGTTTTTGAAGCGTCGCCGGCACTGTTCGGCAACATGCTCGTCGTCGGCTGCCGAGGCGGTCAGAAGATCTTCGGCATCCGTATCAACTGATTCCGCGGAAACAGAAATCATCCCCTTTCGAAGCTTTCGAAGGGGGATTTTCCTTATATTAACGGAAATGTCGAAATTAGTTTGCATTTTCGGCGTTGCGCACCCGTCGGGAATACGATATAATACATTACATGGCAAGGAAGAGAGAACGGACGATCGGTCCGAAATTCATTATGTTTTGCGCTTCGGTGTTCATTCTGGTGATCGCCGTTGTGATTTTGATATTCGCGGTCGGGATCAACAATGCCGCCCCGCGAAAGAGCGGTTCCGGATGCGGCAGATCGCAGGACGCTCTGTCGTTTGCTGCGGAGATCGAAACAAATCAGGGCGAAGCGACGGAAAAACCGCAGGAATCGAAGGAAGAACAGGGAACGGAAGCTTCGGTCATTCCGGATCCTCCGCAGCTGTCTCCGGATGCCGATTTTGAGGTTGAACCTGTCGACGCCGCGAAGCCCGCGAACTACGGATTTACCTATGAGATCCGGAAAAACAATCGGGAGGACAGCTATACGTCCAATCCGAATGAGAATACTTCATCGTTCGGGAGCAAACAGGATTATACGAGCGTCAAGGGTATCACTACATTCGCCGGAAATCATTACCGCAGCGGATTCTCATACGGAACGGCGCGTGTCACGATGCAGACCATGGAACAGGTGTGGTCGTTTGCGGTCGGCTCCGCCAACGGGTTCGCCGGCGCGGCATGGACCGGACAGCCGCTGATCGTAACATGGGAAGGGCAGGTTCTGAAGACGCTCGGCGTACGCGACGAATTCCGGAACAAGGACAGCCTGAACGAAGTGATCCTCTGTGCGGCGGACGGCAACATTTATTTCTACGAACTCGAAACCGGAAATCGCACGCGCGAATCGATCGCGGTGAACGTACCGATGTTCGGGACGCCGACGCTCGACCCGAGAGGAATCCCGATGCTTTATATCGGTCAGGGGACGCTGTCTCAGGCAAACACCAACCGCTCCGCCTGCTATGCCGTGAACCTTTGCAGCAACACCGTACGCACCATCATCAGCGGCAAGGATTATACCGCGCGCAGATCCGACTGGTCGGCGTTCGATTCCAGCCCGCTGATTATCGATGATACGCTGATCTGGCCTTGCGAGAACGGCGTTCTGTATCTGATCGAACTTCATACGAGCTATGATCCGCAGACCGGCGATCTTTGGATCGATCCCGGCGATAAGATCAAATATCGCTATAACGGCACAGACTATTCCAGCATTACGCAGCCGGACAAACGCGCATTCGGTTTCGAATCGTCCGCAGCGGCATTCCGGAATTATCTGTACCTCACGGACAACGGCGGATATCTGCAGTGCGTCGATCTCAATACGCTGAAACTGAGATTTGTAACGGACGTCGGCGGCGATTCGGACGCGACGCCGGTGCTGGAAGAGGATGGAAACGCCGGGACCGCGTTCGTCTATACCGTTTCGCAAACGGACCGGCAGGACCCGACGCTGCAGAACGGATACGGCTACAGCTACGTCCGAAAAATCAATGCGCTGACAGGGGAGATCGTCTGGGAAAACAAACAGTTTGTGCAGATTCTCGATCCGATTACCGGTAAGAATATGAAGGGAGGCGGGAAGGCGACGCCGCACATCGGACACGGTACGATCGGCGATCTTCTGATCTGCTCGTTCTACGGAATGACGGTCCAGACGACTGACGCCGAAGGCAATACTACCTACGGCTTCGGAGGGAAGATCATCGCGTACGATCGCTCAAACGGCTCGATTCGGTGGGAAATCGTACAGACCGGCAACGCAGATTATGTGTCGTCACCCCTTGTCATTTACAATGCGCGCGGAGACGCTTACCTGGTAGCCTGCGACCGTGACGGCAATATCCGGCTGTACAACGCGGCAAGACCCGGTGAAAACGCGCTTTACGCGCTGAAACTCGGCGAACGCATCGACGCGACGCCGGTTGCTTTCAACAACTATATTGTTGTTGCAACGACCGGGACAATGGATCAGACGCGTATCTTCTGCCTGAAGCTGAGCTGAACAAAGGATCCGGTTCGTACGGATCAATCATAACAAAACATGAGATGCACCTCCCGAAACAGGAGGTGCATCGTTTTGCCTTTCTTTTGTATTTTACCGTTCCAGATAAATCGTAACGGTCTTTTCCTCGTCCGGATACGGAACGCTCCATTCCTGTCCGTAACCGCCGATCTGCTCCATATCCCAATCCGGATCGAGAATGGTGAACTGCGTAGTTACAATCCCGGAAGCAGCGTCCGTAAACCGGGTTTCCGATTGCTCTGTATTCGGAAAGACGGGTTCGCCCTCACGGTTCAGAAGGAAATCACCGAAGGAATCCAGAATTCTGACGCCGGTGACTCGGTACGATACGGTCACGATCCTCTTTTGCTTGTCAACGGAAAAGGATGTCAGTTCCAGCTTTCCGCCTTCCGCCGTATCGGAATCAAACATCGCGCGAACTGTCTCCGTTCGGCCCGCATAGTACAGAGGCGTCAGACGGATTGCTTTCATTCCTTCTCTGGGTGTGAAGAGAATCTCATTGACGGCAAGCCCGTGACCGCTTCCTCCGGTATAGTATTCCAGCTGCGGCATCAGGGAGTTTCCGTTTTCGTCCGTCACGGAAAAATTGATGAACGGATCCCAGGATACGGGATTTTCTTCGTCGTAAGCGCTCCACAGCGCCATGATTTCCTCGTGCGTGAGGGGACAAGGGTTTTCCTGCAAAAACACGTTCTGTCCGTTCTGTTCCCATTCGAGATCCGTACTGCCGGGATGCTCTCTGAAGTAGGCTTCCTTCGCGGCTGTACGTGCTTCAGCCCAAGCCGCATATGCTTCGTTTGTGTAGGGACCTTGCGGAAGAATCGGTTCGGTCAGCGTGATGCATCCGCCGTCGCGATCGATTCGAATCGATTCGATTGTAACCGTGTGGTCATGGTACGGTCTGAACGGAGGCTCTGCCGGTTCTTCCGAATAGTCGCCGAGGATCTTGATGGTTTTTCCGGACAGAACCAGGATGCTGTCGCTCCTGTTTTGCGAGAGATCGATCGAGTAGCCCTTTTCCGAAAGAAGCGTACCGTTTTCATCGGCGAATCGGACCGTCATCGAGCAGTTTTCCGGAACGCTCGGGAAAATAAGGAAAGACGTCATGACGCTCTCTTGGTTTCCGATGTCGATACACTCGCTTCGGGCAGGCTGCCTTGCTTCTCCTCCGTTGATAGACAGCGCAACAAAAACCTGGTTTTGCTTGTTCTCCAAGGTATAAAAAACAGAGATTGTTTCTTTGTGGATCGCAATGTTCTCCACGGTCAGGATCTTATTGCCGTGTTTATCCGTCACCTCGTCCCATACCGCATCGCTGTGGCGTTCGTAATAGTCTTGCTGCGCCTTGATCTCAGACGAATCGGTCTCGGAGAAAAAACCGATCTTGCTTCCGTTTCCGGTGAGAAGGATTCCTGCCGCAACGGCGACTGCGCATCCGGCAAGCAGCAATATGGCTGCGAGAACGGCGATCTGCATCGCTCTGCGGCGCGGTTTCTTTCGCAAAGATTTCTCCTGTTCCGTTTCACGAATCATTCTGTCTATCTTTTGATAGCAGCGGCTTCCGTTTAAGAGTCCGTTTTCCAACGCATCCCGATAGATCATTTGTTCTTCTGCTGTATTCATTTATCGTTTTCCTCCGTAATCAGCTGTTTCCGAATGGCGTTTCGTGCACGGAAAAGCCGCACCTTGACGGTATCCCGTCCGACATTCAATTCCCGGGCAATCTCGGCAGTCGTGAGCCCGTAACCGTAATAAAGCACAAACGTTCTGTAGCTTTCTGCCGGCAGCGTTTGCGCGGTATTCATGATCGTTTCCGTCATGCTTCGATCCAATGCAAGATCTTCAATCGGGATCTCCGAATCCGGATATGCTGCTTCATTTTCCGGCGAATCCGACGGCGTTTCTTTCTGCTGTTTTTCCTGCATGTGCGAGATTTCTCTTCGCAGCATTCGAATCAGATACGCTTTCGGAACCAGAATGTCGAGATGACCGTAACGCGAGATGCGCCGATAAAACGCAGTAAACACGCTCTGAAGCGCATCTTCCGCATCGGCAGGCCGATCCATATGAATGATCGCATACCGCAGAAGATCCCGATACACCGACTGATATACTTCGTCAAAATAACTTCTTTGATTGCTCATATTTCAACTTCTTTCTGTAAGCGCTTACATATAGATAGAGACAAACAGAACAAGATCGGTTACAGTTGTTTCCGGATCTGCGTGAAATCAATCCTTTTGAGCGGATTCATAGAATAAAGGCTCCGATCCGGGCTGTGCCGGACGGAGCCGTACTGTGCATAAAGGGCGGGGGAGCGGTTATTGGATCGGACTGATCTCGGTGATGCGCCTGGAACTTGCATACAGATCCTGCAGATGCGGGCGGAATTTTGCGATCAGCGTACCCTGATAGCGCCCGTCGATCCGCGTAGAATGAATAACGCTGTTGTTCCCGAGATAGATCATAATATGACCGACGCGTCCGCGGTTTTCGTTCAGCAGCATGACAAGATCGCCGCGTTTCAGATTCTGCAGCTCTTCCTTCGTGGTGATGCCGGTATCGGAAAACACGATCTTTTGTGTGGGACTGCGCAGTTCGGTAAGGCGGGAAAACGCCGTCGCCGTAATCTCCAGAACATTTTCTCTGAGATCAACGCGGTTGTAATCATATCCGCGCAGAAGCCAGCAGATCAATCCGGAGCAATCGTAGGACGCGTCGCCGATGCGTGTGAAGGAATTGTAAGGCGTGCCGAGACGATCATAGACGGCGCAGATCATACATTCAATTCTGTGCGCAATCTGATCGGTGACTTCCGGGTGAATCCGCCGTGCGCAATCAAATGCGGCTTCCATAACGGGATCGATCTCCACATCCGAAACGACGCCGTTCTTCACGGTCAGCATATGTCCTTCACCGAGGAATACGCCGCAATCCGTGATATCGCCGGAGTACTTTCCGTGCACAATGACTTCGACTTCGGGAATCACGGCGCTGCCTTTTCCGATATCGTCGGAGAAGAACAGGATATCACCGGGCTCGATTGCCTCATACGCATCGATGTATTCCCATTCGGTTTCCTTGCCGTTGCAGGTGACAAGGTCGCCCGCACTGTTGAACAGTTTGAACAGCAGGGTGTTATAAATCGGAGTCACATACAGATGCTTCGGATAGAGTTCTTCGTCTTCGAGCGGTTTTTGATAGTATTCGTAATAGATCGCGTTGAACTTCAGACCTTCGGCGCGCAGTAAGTCATACACAAAATCCGCTGCGTCCGAATAGCGGTCGCCGATCATTTCCTGCCCGTCGGCAAGGATCTTCTCCGGCGAAAATGCGCTTTCGGGCGCTTGGCAGGACAGCGTCAGATAGGTATTGAATTCTTCTTCGGAAAGAAACCGGAGCTGTCCGAGTTCGACATAACCGGTCTGATCGTCGGCGGTGAGGATTGCGGCAAAGCCTTTCTCGGTGTCGACGCCGAGAACGCGGACAGAATCATAGCTTGCATGCGCGGTAACGGGGACGTCGGTCCGGCGTGCGGAATACAGGATGCCGTTCGGGCGGACCAAAGCGGCGTAGCTGCTTTCCGGCGCTTCGAGAAGCGTTACGGCAGTCCGGCGAATATCCAGATATCCGTCGCCGTCTGCGCCGATCGGGCGAAGGTGATAATAGGTACGGGATTCCGTTTCGACGGTTCCGAGCACCATCCATTCGTGCATATAAACGCCCTGCATGCGCGGGAACGGAGCAAAATGCTTGCTGTTGATATTCGGCTCCGTCAGGACGGACGGCGCGCCGTTTCTGGTCGATACCAGCAGCAGATCCTCGGTAACGGAGGAGAAAACACGCTGCTTACGCGCAAGCTCGTCCTCACGAATGGGGATCGGCGTAGGCGTGGGTTCGGGCGTAGGCGTAGGTTCGGGCGTAGGCTCCGGCGTAGGCGTCGGCAGCGGCGGAAGCGTGACGGGCTCCTCCGTTGCGGCTACGGCAACGGAAACATCTTCGTGGATCGTAGCTTCGACAACGGGAACAGCCGTCGGTTCGGGCGTGTCGACGGAGGATTCTGTTTCAGGCTGCGAAATCAGACCGCAGGCAACAAATAAACACAATAATAAGGGTAGCAATACAATCTTCTTCATAAGGAGTAGTTTATCTTCGAATGAAGGAAATGTCAATCGAATCAATGTAAAATCTTGTCAAATGCTTTACAACGAGAGCGTGATTGTGTACAATACGTGCACGGAGGAAACGCTATGAAACAGGAACACATTGACCGCATCAACGAGCTTGCCAGAAAGGCTAAGGGCGAAGGGCTGACCCCGGAAGAGACGGAGGAGCGCGATCGTCTGCGCAAGGCTTATATCGCAGATTTCAGGAAATCCCTCGAAGCGCATCTCGAAAACACCTATGTGGTGGACGCAAAGGGGAACAAGGCCAAACTTCAGAAGAAACGCTGAGCGCATCAAAATCACGAACCACCCATAAAAGCGGGTGGTTCGTCTTTCGAAAAAAGACCTTGCACGGAACTGCAAGGTCTTTCATGCGGAAGGATCAAAACTCGGGCGGGGGAACGATGCCGTCTTCTCCGCGCAGCGCCGCTTCACGCGCACGACGCTTTGCCTCGGCTGCTTCGGCATCCTTTTTGCGCTGTTCTTCGATCTGCGCTTTGATCTTGTTCTCAATCTCCTGGCAGACCTCCGGGTTGTCCTTCAGGAACAGACGCGCGTTCTCGCGACCCTGCGCCATGCGCATATCGCCGTAGGAGAACCACGAACCGGACTTGATGATGATGCGGCGGTCGATCGCCATATCGAGGATGCTGCCTTCCTTGGAGATGCCTTCGCCGTAAAGCATGTCGAACTCGGCGGTGCGGAACGGCGGTGCAACCTTGTTTTTGACGATCTTGACGCGTGTGCGGGAGCCGACCGCGTCGTTGCCCGCCTTCAGCGTTTCGATGCGGCGGACGTCCATACGGATGGAGGCATAGAATTTCAGGGCTTTGCCGCCGGTCGTCGTTTCGGGATTGCCGAACATGACGCCGACCTTTTCACGCAGCTGGTTGATGAAGATCACAACGGTGTTTGTCTTTGCGACGCAGCCGGTGAGTTTTCTGAGCGCCTGCGACATCAGACGTGCCTGAAGTCCGACGTGCGAGTCGCCCATATCGCCTTCGAGTTCTGCTTTCGGAACGAGCGCGGCGACCGAGTCAATGACGATCACGTCGATTGCGCCGCTTCTTGCGAGCGCTTCCGCAATGTCGAGCGCCTGTTCGCCGGTGTCCGGCTGAGAAACATAGAGGTCTTCGATCTGTACGCCGAGGTGTTCCGCATAGACGGGATCGAGCGCATGCTCCGCGTCAATGAACGCGGCGGTGCCGCCCATCTTCTGTGCCTGTGCGACAATGTGCAGCGCGATGGTCGTTTTACCGGAGGATTCAGGCCCGAAGATCTCGATGACGCGGCCGCGCGGCACGCCGCCGACACCGAGCGCGAGATCCAGATCAAGGCAGCCGGTCGGGATGACGGAGACGGGTACGCGGGATGCGTCCCCGAGCTTCATGATAGCGCCCTTGCCGAAGCTCTTTTCAATCTGACTTAATGCAATTTCCAATGCTTTTTCTTTTTCCAACATGTCGTGTTCCTCTCTTTCCGATCTTGCGTGTTCATTGTATTATATCACCTGTCCGTTATTTCGTACAGATATTTCTTCTTAAAAGATCAAGCGCGTTCAAAACCGCGGAATGCCGGATGCGGTCGCGGTCGCCGAACAGATTCAGCCGCTTCACAATCGTGCCGGTTTCGCTTGCGAGCGCGATGAACACCGTTCCCACAGGCTTGCCCGGTTCGCCGCCGTCGGGTCCCGCGTATCCGGTCGTAGACAGGGCGTAGTCGGTTCCGGCGTGCCGGCGGCAGCCTTCCGCCATCTCCTTTGCGCATTCTTCGGAGACTGCGCCGACCGTATCGAGCGTTTCCGAACGGACGCCGAGACAGCGCATCTTGGCGTCGTTCGAATAGGTGACGTCGCCTTCCATGAAGTACGCCGAACTGCCGGGATAATTGATGAACGCGTCGGCAAGCCTGCCGCCGGTACAGCTCTCCGCGACAGCGAGCGTTTTGCCTTTCTCGATCAGCATCTTGTGGCAGACCTCGGCAAGCTCGTGCCCGTCTGTATCGTACACAACGTCTCCCAGTATGGACCGGATCGTATCGATCACCGGCAGCACAAGCGCTTCGCCCTCTGCGTCGTCTCTGCAGCGCGCCGTGATGCGCAGCGTGACTTCACTTGTCTTGGCGTACGGTGCGATCGTCGGATTCGTTTGGTTTTTGATGAGATCGTCGAGCCGGTAGGTCACGTCCGATTCGCCCATACCGAAGATACGGATTTCGCGCGAATAGAGTCTGTGTCCGCTCTTATTGAGAAGGTAGGGAAGGACGTGATTGAGAAACATCGGCTGCAGCTCGCGCGGCGGTCCCGGCATCAGGATCGCGGCTTTTCCGTCCGCTTCCATAATGCAGCCGGGCGCCGTGCCGTTCGGATTGTCGAGGATGATCGCATCTCTCGGGAACATCGCCTGTTTCTTGTTGTTCGGCGCAATGGATCTGCCCTTGGAGGTAAACCAGGAGACGAGTTTTTCCCATTCGTCGTCGAAGAGAACAAGCTCCTTGCCCAGGGCTTTTGCAACGGTTTCTTTGGTCAGATCGTCGTCGGTCGGACCGAGACCGCCGGACAGCAAAACGACGTCTGCGCGGGACAGCGCGGTATCGATTGCTTCGGTCAGCCGCTTCGGATTGTCGCCCACGACGATCTGATGATACATATCGACGCCGGAAGGCGCAAGCTCCTTTGCGATAAAATGCGCGTTGGTATTCAGAACCTGTCCCATCAAAAGTTCGGTTCCGACACAGATGAGTTCAGCGATCATGCAAATTCAAAGCTCCTTTGTTTTTTACGATGTATTCGATCGCGGATACGATCGACAGGATCAGAGCGACAAAAACGAGCGCTTCGATCAAATACCGGAGATACGGGTTCAGATAACGGAACGGGAATTCGTCATAGAGCAGCAGCGCGATGACAATAATGTCCTGAAATGTCGTTTTCCATTTGCCGAGCTTGCCGGCGGCGATCACGACGCCCTTCGCGGCGGCGATCTGCCGTAAGCCGGAGATCAGAAACTCGCGTGCGATGAAAACGATCGTAACGACAGGATGCAGCAGATAGCGCGGATGCGCGGCGTCGGTCAGACACGAGAGCATCACGAACGCGGCGACGATCAGCATTTTGTCCGCGATCGGATCCATCAGCTTTCCGAAGTCGGTCACAACGTTGTGCTTTCTTGCATATTTGCCGTCGAGAATGTCGGTGACCGCAGCGGCAAGAAACAGCATCGCCGCAACCCAGTGCGCGAACGGCGCAAAGCCCGGAATCCATTCGGGCAGGAGCAATGCCAGCACGAACAGCGGGATCAGCAGAATCCGGAGGATTGTCAGTTTGTTTGCAGTATTCATACCCATTCACCCGTCATATCATAGGAGTCGGCGCCGGTGAGCAGAACGGAAAGATACTGTCCCGGTTCGTGCCGGAAGTTCGGCGCGATGAATACCGTGCCGTCGGCGTCCGGCGCTTCCCGAACGGTTCTTCCGTAGGTGCCGTCCATCCCGGTTTCCTCAACCAGCATCAGAAGCTCACGCCCGATCCAGCGCTCATTGCGCTCTTTGGAGATCGCCTGCTGCTGTTCCATCAGCGCGGACAGTCGCGCTTCCTTTACGTCGTCCGGAATCTGATCCGGCATCGTTTCGGCAGCCGTTCCTTCTTCCGGCGAGAATGCGAACGCGCCGACCCGATCAAACGGATAGTCGCGCAAAAACTGCATGAGTTCGTTGAACTGCGCTTCGGTCTCGCCGGGGAAGCCGACCATCATGGTGGTGCGAAGCGTGAAATCCGGATAGTTTTTCCGGATGTGATCGAGCACGCTCTGAATATGCGCTTTGCTGCCGCGCCGGTGCATGCGGCGAAGGATGTCGTCATTGCAGTGCTGCAAAGGCATATCGAGATACGGAACAAGCTTTTCGCCTTCGGCAAGCGTGTCCAAAAGCGCCGGCGTGACCGTATCGGGGTAGGTATAGAGAAGACGCACCCATCGGAGCCCGTCGATGCGGTCAAGCTCTTTCAGAAGCGGGATGAGACGAGGTTCGCCGTAAAGATCCTTTCCGTAGCCGGACGTATCCTGCGCAATGACCGAAAGCTCGGTCACGCCCATATCCGCAAGCGCCTTTGCCTCGTCGATCAGCTGTTCCGCAGGAGTGCTTTTCAGATCGCCCCGGATCAGCGGGATCGCGCAATATGCACAGCGGTTGTTGCAGCCGTCGCCGATGCGAAGATAGGCGCGATACGGCGGCGTCACCAAAAGGCGTTCGGGTTTCAGAATCGGCGAGCAGGGGAGAGAAAGCTTTTCGGCGATCAGCCGCGGGAGCTTTTCGTATTCGCGCACGCCGAGGAAAAGATCGACCTCCGGCATTTCTTCGGTCAGTTCTTTGCGGTAACGTTCGGAAAGGCAGCCGGTGACGACAAGCAGCTTGCACCGCCCGGATTCCTTGTACTGTGCCATCTCGAAGATCGCGTCGATGGATTCCTCCTTTGCGGACGTGATAAATCCGCAGGTGTTGACGATCAGGATATCTGCATTCTCCGGCTCGCCCGTAAAGGTATATCCGGCGCTTTTGAGATAGCCCATCATTGTCTGCGTATCCACTTGATTTTTCGCGCAGCCCAAAGATATCACGCCGACGTTCATGCGTCAAAATCCTCCTCGAAATCACTTTCTTCGGGTTCAACCGGTTCCGGCTCATCGTCCGGAACAGACGCGCCGCCGCCGAACACGCGATTGTATTCCGCCTGTGTAATCAGCACCTGACGCGGTTTGCTTCCGTCAAACGGAGAGACGTATTTTTTCTGTTCCATCATATCCACAAGACGCGCGGCGCGCGCATAGCCTACGCGCAGTCTTCTCTGAATCATCGAAATCGAAGCCTGTCCGTTCTCCATCACGATGCGGACCGCCTCGCCCAGAAGATCGTCCTCCTGCTTGCCTTCACCGAAGACGCCGCCCTGCGCGCCGCCTTTGGCTTCGTCGTTGATCTCGTTCAGCACGTCCTCGGAGAACTGGCTGTCGTTCTTCTTGAAACCGGACATCACGCGCTCGACTTCTTCGTCGGATACGTATGCGCACTGTACACGGGTCGGTTTGCCCGCGCCGTTCGGGTGGAACAGCATATCGCCGCGGCCGAGGAGCTTTTCGGCGCCGGTCGCATCGAGAATGATGCGCGAGTCGATTGCGGAACTGACCGCAAATGCGCACCGGGACGGGATGTTTGCCTTGATAAGACCCGTGATGATATCGGCGCTCGGACGCTGCGTTGCGACGATCAGATGAATGCCTGCGGCGCGGCCGAGCTGTGCAATGCGGCAGATCGAGTCTTCCACGTCGTCGGGAGCAACCATCATCAGGTCGGCAAGCTCATCGATGATGATAACGAGTTTTGCGATCTTTTTCTTCGGATCGTCCATCAGCGAGTTGTACCGCGTGAGTTCGCGTGCGCCGACTTCGGTGAACTTTTTATAGCGCATCGTCATTTCGTTGACCGCCCAGCGAAGCGCGCTTGCCGCTTTCTTCGGTTCGGTGACGACCGGAATAAGCAGATGGGGGAGCGTACCGAACACAGAGAGCTCAACCATCTTCGGATCGACGAGGATCAGCTGCAGATCCTGCGGCGAGGATTTATAAATCATGGAGATGATCAGGTCGTTGATGCAAACGGACTTACCGGAGCCGGTGGAGCCCGCGATCAGCATATGCGGCATCTTGCCGAGATCGGCGACGATGATCTTGCCCGCGATGTCCTTTCCGAGCGCCATGGTGACAGGCGACTTCGCATTGATGAATTCCGGGCTGTCGATGATGTCGCGCAGCAGAACGGTCGCGGCGTCCTTGTTCGGCACTTCGATGCCGACGGCGGCCTTGCCGGGAATCGGCGCTTCGATGCGCACGCGAGGCGCGGCGAGCGCAAGCGCGATGTCGTTGCTGAGCGTGGTGATGCGGTTGACGCGAACACCCGGCGCGGGCTGCAGCTCGTAACGGGTGACGACGGGACCGACGGAGATATTGACGACCTTTGCGGAAATATTGAAGCTCGCAAGCGTTTCTTCCAGAAGACGCGCGATTGCGGTCGGGTTCTCTGCGTTCTTCGCAAACGTTTCACGCGGTTTGTTGAGGCAGTCGATAGACGGCGGCTCGTACGCAGGCGCAGCCGGTTCGGGCGGCACGACGATCGGAAGCTCTCCGCTTTCTTCGTCCGGTTCCGGATTGACGGGCGCCGCAGGCTTTTTTGCGGTTTTGTCGATGGGCTTTGCGGGTTCCTTCTTCGCCGTATCGGGCGTAAGGTCCTCCGCAAGATCGGAGAAGGAGGGGACTTTCTTTGCCGGTTTCTTTATCGGAGCCGCAGGGATCAGAAGCTCGTCCTCCTCGTCGGCGGAAAGCTGTGCGTCGCTCTTTCTGTCAAGACGTCCGCTGTTCGGCAGCAGATCGGGATCGGCGGCAAACGCGTTTTTCGCAGGCTTGCGGGCGGGCTTTGCGGGCTCGGACGCCGGAACATCGAACAGCTCGTCAAACGGAATCCGGCTGGGCTTTTTGTGCTCTTCCGGTTTTCTTCTCGCGGGAGCGGGTTCTTCGTCGATCGTCGTGGAGAAGTCCCGCTTCCAAGGCTTTTTGAGCGGTTCGCTCTCTTCTTCCTCTTCGTCGTCATAGCCCTCGGTCAAAGACTGCTCACGCTCGGCGAGCTTCTCGCGCACCTTGCTGCCGAATGCATCGGTATATGCCTTGATCGAAATGCCGGTGCAAAGCAGAACGGAGATCAGAAATCCCGCGATGATGACGACCCAGCAGAGCAGTTTTCCGCCGAGTACATAGAGCAGCGTCGGCAGGAACATGCCGATTACGCCGCCGCCGATATGGTGGTGCGTGCCTTCGATCCAGGCGGCCGGGAACTGCGCGAAAAACTGTTTTGCGTAGTCGGCAAATTTCATACCGCTTACGCCGAGCTGTTTCAGCGTATAGAGATCCCTGCTCGTCCACATATGCAGCGCGCATAAAATGAACAGAACGGCAAGGAGACCGGTTGTGAGCGTGCTGCGGGCGGGTTTCTTTCTGCCGCCGATGATCAGGTAGATTCCGATGATCACAAACAGAACGGGAACGGCGTAGGCAAAGCAGCCGTGCATGCCGAAAAGATACCCGGAAATGATCTTTCCGAGGGCATCGTCTGCGCCGCTGTACAGCCAGACGGCGCACAGTGCGCCGAGCGCCAACAGAACAATGCCGAAGATCTCGATCCCGGCGCGGGGCGCTTTTCCTTTGGAATTGGTTTTGGAGCCGCCTTTTGCGGGCGCTTTGGAATTCTTCGACGCGCTCTTTGCGGGAGTCTTGGAATTCTTCGACGCGCTCTTTGCGGGGGCTTTCTTGGTTGCGGTTGATTTATTTGCCATGGATGATCCTCCGATAAACCATATCATTCAATTGTGCTATATATCAATTTATTATACTCCGTAACGCGCGTCGGTGCAAGCACAAAAAACGAACGGTTGCAGCGAGTAAAAAAAGATGGTACAATCGAGGCAGAACGACGGGAGGAAACACTATGCCCCTCAAGCTCCTGATCTGGGATTGGAACGGAACGATTCTTGACGATACACGCCTCTGCATCGACATCGAAAACGAACTCCTGCGTGAACGCGGCATGCCGGAAATCACGGAGACGTGGTATCTCAATCACTTTACGTTTCCGGTCCGGAACTATTATACGGAAATGGGATATACTTTTGAAACGGAGTCCTTTGAAACGGTTGCCGGCGCGTTCATGGAACGCTACCGTGCGCGGTACGCATCGTGCAGACTGCGCGACGGCGTGACCGACGTGCTGGAAGCCGCGCGAAAACGGGGGATCCGGCAAACGCTGCTGTCTGTTTCCCGGCAGGACGATCTTTCGGAACAGGCGGAACGGCTCGGCGTTTCCTCTTTCTTTCCGGAAATGCTCGGTCAGGACGATATACGATGCGCATCGAAGGTCGATCGGGCAAAGCAGTATATGGCAGAGAACGGGATCGATCCGAAGGACGCGCTGTTCATAGGCGATACCGATCACGACGTCGAGACCGCCGATGCGGTCGGCGCGCCGTGCATGCTGCTTGCAGGCGGGCATCAATCCATAGAGGTGCTTTCCCGCTGCGGGGTTCCCGTGTTTCAAACGGCGGCGGAACTTTGCGCCGCGCTGGAGCTTTGATATGGCGGACACTTTTTTTCAGCGTGTATATGCGGTCGTCGAACGCATTCCGTTCGGGAAGGTCCTAAGTTACGGCGACATTGCACGGATGATCGGCGCGCCGGGACGCGCTCGCTTCGTCGGCTTTGCAATGCGGCATTGTCCGGAGCATCTTCCGTGGCACCGCGTGGTTATGGCGGACGGTACGATCACGGGCGGAGACTTTGCGCCGGTGCGGAGAATGCTGCTGGAGACGGAGGGCATTCCGTTCCTTCCGGACGGACGCGTCGATATGAAACAATGCCGCGCGCCGATCTCCGAATTCCTGTGATGCCGGAGGACATGAAATCTCGGAAAGCCGTTGCGCGGCACGGGAAGTCGTGGTATACTGATTTGAAATAAGTAAAAGGAAAACAGATATGAAACGAACCGATATCGGCGGTCAGGCTGTGATCGAAGGCGTCATGATGCGTTCCGAAAAGGGAACAGCGCTGGTCGTACGGCGCAGCGACGGATCGCTTGCAAAAGAATTTCATCATAAAAGAACAAGGTACAGGAAAGGATCGTTCCCGACGTGGCCGGTCGTGCGCGGCGTCTACGCGTTCTTCAATGCGCTTTCCGACGGCATGACGATCACGACGCGCGCGGCGGAAATGCTCGGCGAAGAAGAGGAAGAACCCTCGAAATTCGAACAGTGGCTTGCAAAGCGTTTCAATAAATCCGCAATGGACGTGGTGAAGTGGGTCGCAATCTTTCTTGCGGCTGTGCTTGCTATCGGCCTGTTCTTCCTGTTGCCCATCGGCATCATATCGCTTTTGGAACTGATCTTCGGCAAGATGAGCGCGGTATGGAGCGCGGTCGTGCAGGGGCTGATCCGACTTTTGATTTTCCTGCTGTATATCTACGGGATATCAAAGATCAAGGATATCGGGCGGGTATTCATGTATCACGGCGCGGAGCACAAAACGATCGCCTGCTATGAAGCCGAGCTTCCGATGACGCCGGAAAACGCCGCCAAATGCACGCGCCTGCATCCGCGCTGCGGCACGAACTATCTGTTCCTGACGATGGCGGTTTCGATCGTCGTGACGACGGTCGTATCCGCACTCTGCACGCTGATTCCGGGATTCACCGCATGGCATGACGCAAGCGGGCTGCACAGCTTTTTGTTCCGCATTGCAAGGATCGTTCTGATTCTGCCGATCGCGGGGATTTCCTATGAAGTGCTGAAGGCAGCCGCAAAGCGCGACAATCTTGTTTGCCGCGTTGCCCGCGCACCGGGACTTGCGCTGCAGCATCTGACCACCAAGGAACCGACGAAGGATATGCTCGAAGTTGCGATCGCATCGTTCGAGCTTGCGCTGCATCCGCCGAAGGGTGATCTGGAATTCAACGAAAAGGCGCAGGAATCCGGATCGGAGGGAGAAAAACCGGAAGAGCCGACGCCGGAACAGCCGACGACACAGGCGGAAGAGGACGCAGTCCGATGATCGTCCGCAGAGCGGAACAACAGATTGCGGCGCTTCTCGGTCCGATCGCGGGAGAGGACGCGCGGCTGGAAGCGTCGTTTTTGCTGCGCGCGAACGGCTTTCATTCGCCGTATCAGGAAATTTCCGAGACGGACGTCGAAGCGCTGAAACCGCAGATCGAACGCAGACTGTCCGGCGAGCCGCTGCAGTACGTGCTCGGCGAATGGGAGTTTTACGGCTTGCCGTTCTATGTCAACCGGTTTGTGCTGATTCCGCGTCCGGATACGGAACGCCTGGTTGAGACTGCGCTGAGGCTGCTGTCGGAGGAGCATCGGGACGTGCTCGATCTCTGCTGCGGAAGCGGATGCATCGGCATCGCGCTTGCCGCCGCTGGGAATGCGAACGTAACGGCGGCGGACATCAGCGCCGACGCACTGGAACTGACGGAGAGGAACGCGCGTCTGAACGGCGTCGCCGTACGGACGGTGCGGAGCGATCTGTTTGAGAATATTGAAGGGACCTACGATCTGATCGTATCGAACCCGCCGTACCTTTCCGAAGAAGAAATGGACGCACGCGAAGACAGCCTCCGATGGGAACCCGATCTTGCTTTGTTCGGCGGTGCGGACGGATTGGACTTTTACCGGCGGATCGCAAGGGAGTTCCGGCAGTTCTTAAATCCCGGAGGCACGCTGCTTTTGGAGATCGGGATGACGCAAAGGGATGCGGTCTCCGCGCTCTTTGAATCCTGTGAATGTATATCGGATTACGGCGGACGACCGCGCGTGATCGTGGTGAGAAACGATGATAGAGAAACTGAAAAAGTGTAAAGAACGCTATGAAGCATTGACGGAAGCGCTTGCGGCGCCCGGCGCAACGGACGATCGCGAAGCGTTTAGCGCGCTGTCGCGAGAGCATGCCGAGCTGGGCGAAATCACGGCGGCATTCGACCGTTACGAAAAGACGGCTCAAGAGCGCGACGATTGCCGTTCGCTGCTTTCGGAGCAGCAGGACGCAGAAATGAAAGCGCTGATCGAGGAAGAACTGGCGACGCTCGAAGCGTCGCTTGCGGAACAGGAAAACGAACTCAAGGCGCTTCTGCTCCCGAAGGACGAGAACGACGATCGCGGAATCATCCTGGAGATTCGCGCGGGCACGGGCGGCGAGGAAGCGTCGCTGTTCGGCGCGGACCTTCTGAGAATGTACCTGCGCTACGCGGAGCGGCACGGCTTTAAAACCGAAACGATTTCCGAAAACGTAACGGAGCTCGGCGGCGTCAAGGAGATCATCCTGTCCGTTTCGGGCAAGCGCGGCGCATATGCGAGACTCAAATTCGAAGGCGGCGTCCATCGCGTGCAGCGCGTTCCGGAAACCGAATCGCAGGGGCGCATCCATACCAGCGCGGCGACGGTGGCGGTTATGCCGGAGGCAGACGATATCCATATCGAAATCAAAGATTCCGATCTTCGGATCGATACCTATCGGTCGAGCGGCGCAGGCGGTCAGCATGTCAACAAGACGTCGTCGGCGATCCGCATCACGCACATTCCGACCGGAATCGTGGTCGCGTGCCAGAACGAGCGCAGCCAGCTGCAGAACAAGGAACAGGCAATGCGGCTTCTGAAAAGCCGCCTCTATGAACATTTTGCCTCCGAGCAGCACGCCGAGCTTGCGGACCGGAAGAAAAGCATGGTGGGATCGGGCGATCGCAGCGAGCGCATCCGTACCTACAATTTCCCGCAAAGCCGCGTAACCGATCACCGGATCGGATTGACGCTTTATAAGCTAGAGCAGTTTTTGGACGGCGACATGGACGAAATGATCGATGCGCTTACATTGGCGGAGCGCACGGCAAAGCTCTCCGGGGAGGCGGACACATGAAGACGGAAGTAATCTCGACGATCGGCATGGAAGACGCCGGAACACAGCTCGGGGCGGATCTGATCAAAAACGGTGAACTCGTTGCGTTTCCGACCGAGACGGTTTACGGACTCGGCGCAAATGGGATGGACGGGGAGGCGGTCAACCGCATTTTCGAAGCAAAGGGACGCCCGAACGACAATCCGTTGATTCTCCATATCGCAAAGAAGAGCGATGTGACAAAAATCTGGGCGCATGTTCCGAAGCTCGCCAAGGTTTTGATGGATACTTTCTGGCCGGGACCGCTGACCATGATCTTCAACAAGGCAGACGAAGTCCCGTACGAGGTCACGGCAGGACTCGAAACCGTTGCCGTCCGTATGCCTGCGGATAAGACCGCAAGACTTCTGATCCAAAAATCCGGCGTGCCGATCGCAGCGCCGAGCGCGAACCGCTCGGGCAGACCGAGCCCGACGACGGCGGAGCACGTGCTTGCCGATATGGACGGAAGAATCCCGCTCATTCTGGACGGCGGTCCGTGCCGGTACGGGGTGGAGTCGACGGTGCTGTCGCTGGTCGGCGAACCCATGATACTCCGACCAGGCGCGATCACGCGGGAAATGCTCGAAGCGGTCATCGGACCGGTGCGGCTTGCGCCGAGTATTCTGAATCCGCTCGGCGAGCGCGAGGTCGCTGCTTCGCCCGGCATGAAATACAAGCATTACGCACCGGACGCGGACGTACACGTGGTCGAGGGCGAACCGAAGCCTGCGGCAAAGCGGATCCGCGTGCTGTATTACGAATACGAAGCGGAGGGAAAGACCGTCGCGATTCTCGGCACCGAGCAGACCATGGCAAGCTACCGGAATCTGAATGCGTACTGCCTCGGCGATCGAGAGAATCCCGAATCGCTCTGCGCGAACTTGTTCCGCCTCCTGCGGGACGTCGGCGCACATTGCGACGTCATTCTTGCGGAAGGCGTCGATACGAAGGAAACCGGGCTGGCGTTTATGAACCGCCTTTTGCGCGCGGCGGGCTTTTCACACGAGACGGTTTGAAAGACTTACGAAAAAGATGAAAATCGCCCCTGTACAAACAGCGGGAAATTTGATATAATCATTCAGAATGATCGGAGGAGGTATACGCATATATGAAATTGTCTATCGGATCCGACCACGGCGGCTATGCATATAAGGAAGCCATCAAAGAGCATCTGATTTCGCAGGGACACGAAGTGATCGACTGCGGCTGCTTCGGCACCGAAAGCGTCGATTATCCCGAATTCGGCATCAAAACCGCAGAGCTTGTACGCGACGGCGAAGTCGATCGCGGTATCGTCATCTGCACCACCGGCATCGGCATGTCCATTGCGGCGAACAAGGTCCGCGGGATTCGCTGCGCGCTTTGCGGCGATCTCAAGTCTGCGGAAATGACCAGAAAACACAACGATTCAAATGTTTTGGCAATGGGAGCGGGAATTATTCCGCTCTCTTTGGCGTTGGAAATCACCGATGTGTGGCTGTCGACCGAATTTGAGGGCGGCCGGCATGCAAGAAGAATCGGAATCATTACCGCCTATGAAGCGGGGAAGGAGCAAGCATGAAAGTAACCGTTATCGACCATCCTCTTGTACAGCACAAACTGTCCAGACTGCGTGACAAGAACACAAGCAACAAAGAGTTCCGCGAGCTCGTCAGCGAGCTTGCAATGCTGATGTGCTATGAAGTCACGCGTGATCTTCCGCTCGTCGATGCGGAGATCGAAACACCTATCTGCAAGAGCACGTTCAAGGTGCTGGCAAACGAAAAGATCGCCATTGTCCCGATCCTGAGAGCGGGTCTCGGCATGGCGGACGGCATGATGAACATGATCCCGAATGCAAAGATGGGTCATATCGGCATGTACCGCAATCCCGATACGCTGAAGCCCACGAGCTACTACTGCAAGCTTCCGTATGACATCGAAGAGCGCGACGCGATCCTGGTCGATCCGATGCTGGCAACCGGCAATTCCGCGATCGAGGGCATCCGCGTTTTGAAAGAGGGCGGCGCAAAGAGCATCCGCCTCGTCAATCTGCTTGCGGCGCCCGAAGGAATCAAAGCCATCCGCGAGGTATACGACGACGTCGACATCTATGTTGCGTGCATCGATGAAAAGCTGAACGATCACGGATACATCGTTCCGGGTCTCGGCGACGCGGGCGACCGTTTGTTCGGCACCAAATAAAAATCGGAACGGAGAGGTCTATGACTAGTATCATGGAACGGATCGCGGAAGCGGAGAAACAGGCGGACGCGATCCTCGAGGAAGCAAACCGCACCGCAAGGGAATGCGTTGCTAAGGCAAGGACCGAAGCGGACGACGCGATCGTCGCCGCTGCCGAATCGGAGCGGATTCATACGGCGGAAATGCTGAAGGCCGCGCAGACGGACGGTGAGGGCATTGCCGAAGAAGTCGCCGAAAAAGCGCGGACCGAAACCGAAAAGCTGATCGACAAATCGCGCATCAACGTTCCGGAAGCGGTCGCATATTTAATGGAAAGGATTGACTTAACGGTATGATCGTATCGATGAAGCGCCTGTCATTGGTCGCGCTGAAATCGGATCGGGAAGACATCCTCAATGCGCTGCAGAAAATCGGTACCGTCGAGATCATAAAGCTCGCGGACGGCGATACGGCGAACATCGAAACCGACGCGATCAATGCGCGGATTCAAAAGCTCTCCGAATCGATCAGCGCGGTCAAGCCTTACGCAAAGAAGGCGGGCTTCCTTTCGCCGCAAAAGCGCGAGATGACGCTTTCCGGCATGCGGGAATACATTCCGAAGGCGGTTCAGACGACCGACGAGATCGAAGAGCTTCTGCACACGCAGGCGCACCTTCTTGCCGAACGGGAGAAGGCGGTGTCGCTGCGCGCTTCGCTGGAACCGTGGGTGCCGATGACCGTTCCGATGGATTCCGTCAGGAACACGGCGCGTGTGCATTATTTCGTCGGACTTCTTGCTGCAAAGGATGTGCAGCGCGTACAGGAGCAGGAATACCTGGAAGCCGAGTTTCTGAGCGACAGTTCCACGGTGCCGACGATCCTTGCTTCGAAAGAAGACGATGCGAGGATCGTGCAGAACTTCCTGAAAACGGTCGACTGGCAGGATTACGTGTTCCCGAAGATGCAGGGAACGCCGCGGGAAGCGATTGAATCGCTCGATCGAAGAATCGTCGAGATCGACGAAGCGTACGCGGAAGCGCAGGGCAAGCTTGAAGCGCACGGCGAAACGATCGAAACGCTGCAGAACGCGCTCGACGCGGAAACGATCGACGCGGACCGTCTCAGCGCGAACGGCGATCTTGCGTACACGGCAAGCGCGTTTGTGCTCGAGGGCTGGATCCGAGAGGATGAAGTTGAGAAGACGGAGGAGACGATCCGTTCCGTCACCGACGCTTACAGCTTCGAAACACGCGACCCTGCAGAGGGTGAAGAACCGCCGTCCGTTGTGAAGAACAACAAGTTCGTGAAGCCGTTCGAGGAGGTTCAGACGCTGTATTCGCGTCCCGCCTACGGCACGATCGACGGCACGCCGTATATGACGCCGTTCTATATCCTGCTGTTCGGTCTGATGCTTTCCGATACCGGATACGGCATCCTGCTGATGCTCGGGTCGCTGCTCTATATCAAAAAGAAAAAGCCGACCGGCATGAGCGCGGGCATTTCCCGCGTGCTGTTTTGGGGCGGACTTTCCACGATCGTGTGGGGTGTGCTTACCGGCTCGTTCTTCGGCATTACGCGGACCGATACGTCCGGCGGCGTATTCACGGCGATCGGTCAGTTCTTTGACCGGATCGGCATTTTCCCGGCTTGGATCGACCCGATGCAGAACTCGATGGCAATGCTCGGTCTGTGCTTCGGACTCGGAATTCTGCACATCGTTTCGGGGTACATCGTCGGTGCGATCGACCGGTTCTCCAAAGGCGATTGGAAAGCGGCGATCTTCGATAAGATCTCCTGGGTGCTGATTACGCTCGGTCTGGTCATCGGATTCCTCCCGGCAATCACTAATATGGCGGGAAGTCCGATCAACCTTCCGAAAGCCGTAACGATGCCCGCCTTGATCGCGGCAGGCGCAGGCGCGCTGATGGTCGTGCTGTTCAAAGGACGTGAGAAGAAGAATCCGCTGAAGCGTCTGACAAGCGGACTCGGCGGACTGTATGACATCACAAGCGTGCTGTCCGATATTCTGTCCTACGCGCGTCTGTTCGCGCTCGGCATCGCAACCGGCGTCATCGGACAGGTGTTCAACATGCTGAGCAACATGCTGACCGGCTCCTCGAATATCGTTCTGGCGATAATCGGCGCTATCCTCTGTATTGTTCTCGTCATCCTGCTGCATACGTTCAACGTCGCGATCAACGCGCTCGGCGCGTTCGTGCACTGCGCAAGACTGCAGTATGTCGAGTTCTACGGTAAGTTCTACGAATCCGGCGGAAAGGAATTCCGGCCGCTTTCATACAACAGTACAAAACACGTTCAGGTCACTAAGTAAAATTTATTAAGGAAAAGGAGAAACAAACATCATGAATTGGGGTGCAATTTGGGCAACCGCAGGTGCAGTCATTGCAGCATTATTGGCAGGTATCGGTTCCGCAATCGGCGTCGGTATTACGGGTCAGGCGTCCGCAGGCGTCGTTTCCGAGAATCCGGATCTCTCCGGTAAGTGCCTGCTTCTGCAGCTTCTTCCGGGTACGCAGGGTATTTACGGATTGCTGATCGCAGTTGTTATCGCGCTGCAGTCCGGTCTGATGAGCGGCGACGTTGCAAGACTCGCTGCCGACACGACCCTCGGCGTTCGCTATATGCTCGCAGGTCTTCCCATTGCGTTCGGCGGTCTGCTGTCCGCAATCTATCAGGGCAAGGTAGCCGTTTCCGGCATCAACATGGTTGCAAAGAAACCCACCGAAAGCGGTAAGGGCATGGTCATGGCGATCATGGTTGAGACCTACGCGGTTCTGTCCCTGCTCATTTCCTTCCTGCTCGTCATCGGCATCAAGTAAGAAACGAGGCACGGTATGGGAAACGAGAGTGCAGCAAACCTCATCGACAGGATCCTGGCGGACGCAAAAGAAGCGGCCGAAAAGGTGCTTGCCGATGCCGAGGCTTCAGCAAGCGGCATCCGTGAATCCCGGGACGCAGAGATCGCAAGGAAAGCAGAACAGGCGCAGAAAGTACGCGATCAGCAGATCAATGTCATTCTGAACGGCTGCAGAACGCGCGCGGAACTGGACGGTCGCAAGGAAACACTGCGTGCAAAGCGTGAGCTTCTGGACAGCGTGTTTACCGAGGCGTATCACAGAATGCTTGCGTTGTCCAACGAAAAGCGGGAAGCAATGTTCCTTTCGGTTCTGAAAAAAGAAGCGAAGGCGAATGATACCGTGAAACCTGCAAAGGTGGACCGTGAAACGCTTCGCCGTGTGATCGCAAGGCTGCCGTTTGCCGTGAAGCTGTCCGAACAGGACGCCGACGCGGAAGCAGGGTTTATTCTGCTCAGCAGCGGTTACGAGAAGGATTGTTCGATGAAGGCGATCTTGCGAGAACTTCGTGACGCGGAGGAAACCAACGTCGCGAAGATCCTATTTGGGTAAGAGAGGAGAAGGCTTATGCCGCAACCGAGTTATGCATACGCATGTGCGAGGCTGTCCGCGCTGAACAAGCGACTCCTGGAGCCGCAGACGGTTCAGCGTATGCTGGACGGTTCCGCTTCGGATGCGATGCGAGCGCTTTCCGATGTTCGATACGGCAATCTTTCCGATGCGACGGAAGCGGATGTGGAACGCATGATCGAGCACGAGATGACAGAGGCAATGCAGGAAGTCAAGGAGCTTTCTCCGGACCCCGCAATCACCGATCTGTTTCTTCTTCGCGCCGATGTGCAGAATCTGAAGGTGCTTCTGAAAGCACGTCTTCTGAATCAGAGCGAAACGGTGTTCACGCCGGGCGGTCTCTATGATAAGGAAACGCTGACGGCGATGGTCAAGGATAAGCAGTATGCCGCGCTGCCGGAAGCATTCCGGGATGCGTTGAACGCATTGGAAAAACGGCTTGAGATTCGTGTGGAGCCGCAGAAGATTTCGATCGCGCTCGACCGCGCATATCTTGCGCACGCATTGAAAGTATCTGCGAAGCATCCGGTGTTTTCGCAGTATTTCCGTGCGGAAGCGGATTTCGATAATGTTCTGACGTTCTTGCGTCTCCGCGCAATGGGCGCATCGATCGAAACGCTTGACGAGGTGATCCTTCCGGAAGCGGGCGTGAAGTACCGCGACCTCTATAACGCGTATGAGCTGTCCTTTGACTCGCTGAACAAAGTCCTCGGAGAAAGCGTCTGCGAAAAGGCGCTTCTTGCCGGCTTGAACGCAATGCAGCGTACGGGAAGCATTTCCGAGCTTGAAAAAGCACGGGACAATTATCTTGTCTCGCTGCTTTCGGAGCACAAGTACGAAAGCGAAACGATCTATCCGATCGTGGGGTACTATCTTGCGAAGGAACGCGAGGGCAGGGCGGTCCGTCTGATCGTGACCGGAAAACGCAACGGTCTTGCCGACAGCGTAATCCGCGAAAGGCTGGTGAAGCTGTATGGCGAACGGTAAGTGTGCGGTCATCGGAGACCGTGATTCCATTCTGCTGTTCAAAGCGGTCGGGATCGAGGATTACGACGTTACGGACGGCGAACAGGCGAACAGAACGCTGCATCGCCTTGCGCGGCTGGGATATGCCGTCGTGTATGTGACGGAAACGTACTATCCCGCGTGCGAAGAAACGATCCGTGAGTTTCAGGGGGAACCGTATCCGGCGATCATTCCGATTCCGGACGTATCCGGAACGCAGGGCATCGGCATGCGCGCAATCAAGGAGAACGTCGAAAAGGCGGTCGGTTTGGATATTTTGAGCAATTCATAACAGGAGAAAGAGTATGCAAGGTACTATCGTAAAGGTTTCGGGGCCGTTGATCGTGGCGAGCGGAATGGCGGACGTCCAGATGTTCGACGTCGTCCGTGTTTCCGACAAGCATCTGATCGGCGAAGTCATCGAATTGCGCGAGGATAAGGCGTCCATTCAGGTTTACGAGGAAACCGGCGGCATCGGCCCCGGCGAACCGGTGTATTCGACCGGCGCGCCGTTGTCGGTCGAGCTTGCGCCGGGTCTCATTGAATCCATCTATGACGGCATTCAGCGTCCGCTGAATAAGATCCGTGAGCAGGCGGGAGACCGTATCACCCGCGGTATCACCGTCGATTCTTTGGATCACGAAAAGCTTTGGGAGTTTGTCCCCACAGCCAAAGTCGGCGACGAGCTCGTCGGCGGAGACGTGCTCGGCACCGTGCAGGAGACCGAGGCGGTTCTGCACAAGATCATGGTGCCGCCGAACGTATCCGGCAGGCTGACCTGGATCTTTGAAGGCGAGACGAACATCGTCACCCCGATCGCAAAGATCGAGAAGGACGGCAAAGAGATCATGATCCCGATGCTGCAGAAGTGGCCGGTCCGCAAGGGCAGACCGTATGCGGAAAAACTCGCACCGAACGAGCCGATGGTCACCGGTCAGCGCGTTATCGACACGCTGTTCCCGGTCGCCAAAGGCGGCGTCGCGGCAGTTCCCGGTCCGTTCGGCAGCGGCAAGACGGTCGTGCAGCACCAGCTTGCAAAGTGGGCGGATGCAGACATCATCGTTTATGTCGGCTGCGGCGAACGCGGCAACGAGATGACCGATGTTCTGATGGAGTTCCCGGAACTGAAAGACCCGAGAACGGGGCTCTCTCTGATGAAACGTACGGTGCTGATCGCGAATACGTCCGACATGCCGGTTGCGGCGCGTGAAGCATCCATCTATACGGGTATTACGATCGCGGAATACTTCCGCGATATGGGCTATAAAGTTGCAATCATGGCGGACTCCACGAGCCGCTGGGCGGAAGCGCTTCGCGAAATGTCCGGCCGTCTTGAGGAAATGCCCGGTGAAGAAGGCTACCCGGCATATCTGTCTTCGCGCCTTGCGGAATTCTATGAGCGCGCAGGCAGCGTGAAGACGCTCGGCAGCGAGGGAAGACAGGGCGCGGTCACCGCGATCGGCGCAGTTTCCCCTCCGGGCGGCGACATCTCCGAACCGGTATCTCAGGCAACGCTGCGTATCGTCAAGGTCTATTGGGGACTTTCCTCCAAGCTTGCTTACGCGCGTCACTTCCCGGCGATCGACTGGCTGCAGTCGTATTCGCTCTATCAGGACCGCCTGTCTCCGTGGTTCAACAATCAGGTCAACAGCGAGTGGTCGAATCTCGTATCGCGTACGATGCACCTTCTGCAGGTCGAGAGCGAACTCGACGAGATCGTCCGTCTTGTCGGCATCGATGCGCTGTCCTTCAAGGACCGTCTGACGCTCGAAGCGGCGCGCAGCATCCGTGAAGACTATCTGCATCAGAACGCGTTCCATGAGGTCGATACCTATACCTCGCCGAAGAAGCAGTACATGATGCTGAAGGCGATCATGACAAACTATGAGAAGAACCTCGAAGCGCTCGATAAGGACGCGTCGTTCAAAGCGTTGATTGCGCTGCCGGTTCGTGAACGTATCGGCAGACTGAAATACGTCCCTGAGGCAGAGGCGGAGAACGAGTATAACGCGATCATGAAGGATATGACCGAACAGATCACGGCGCTGACGGAAGGAGGACAGTTCTGATGCGTAAAGAATATCGTACCATTTCCGAAGTCGTCGGCCCGCTGATGCTGGTGAAGGGCGTCGAAGGCGTCAAATACGACGAACTGGTCGAGATCGAGCAGGCGGACGGAACGATCCGCCGCGGGCGCGTTCTCGAAATCAACGGCGACAAAGCCATGGTGCAGCTCTTCGAGGGCTCTCAGGGTCTCCGCATTTCCGACAGCAAAGCGCGGTTTCTCGGTCACTCCATCGAGCTCGACGTCGCCCCGGACATGCTCGGCCGTGTTTTCGACGGCATGGGCAAGCCGAAGGACGGCGGTCCCGCGCTGATCGCCGAAAAGCATCTGGACATCAACGGCACGGCTATGAACCCCGCCGCTCGCGACTATCCGTCCGAGTTCATTCAAACGGGTATTTCCGCAATTGACGGTCTGAATACGCTCGTCCGCGGACAGAAGCTTCCGGTGTTCTCCGGCAGCGGTCTTCCGCATGCAAACCTTGCGGCGCAGATTGCAAGACAGGCAAAGGTTTTAGGCAGCGATGAAAAATTCGCGGTCGTCTTTGCAGCAGTCGGCATCACGTTTGAGGAAGCGGACTTTTTCATCAACGACTTCCGTGAAACCGGCGCAATCGAACGTACGGTCACGTTCATCAATCTTGCGAACGATCCGGCAATCGAACGTATTTCCACACCGCGTATGGCAATTACCGCCGCCGAATACCTTGCGTACGATCTCGGCATGCAGGTGCTCGTTATCATTACGGATATTACGAACTATGCGGAAGCGCTCAGAGAGGTTTCCGCAGCACGTAAAGAGGTTCCCGGCCGCCGCGGCTATCCTGGTTATATGTACACCGACCTTGCAACGATGTATGAACGTGCAGGACGTATTCGCGGCAACAAAGGCTCGATCACGATGATTCCGATCCTGTCGATGCCGGAAGACGACGTTACGCACCCGATTCCCGACCTGACAGGCTACATCACCGAGGGACAGATCATTCTTTCCCGCGAGCTCTACCGCAAGGGATTGACGCCGCCGATCAACGTTCTGCCGTCGCTTTCCCGTCTGAAGGATAAGGGCATCGGCAAAGGCAAAACGCGTGAGGATCATGCAGACACGATGAACCAGCTCTTCTCGGCGTATTCGCGCGGCAAGGACGCAAAGGAACTTGCGGTCATCCTCGGCGATGCTGCGCTGTCCGATACGGATAAGCTGTACGCAAAGTTCGCGGATGAATTCGAAGCGCGCTACGTCTCGCAGGGGTATTACACGAACCGTTCGATCGAAGAAACGCTGAATCTCGGTTGGGAGCTTCTGAGGATCCTGCCGAAGTCCGAACTCAAACGTATCAAGGACGTCTATATCGAAAAATACTACGAGGAGGCGTAAAGCGTGGCGCTGCAGTATAAGCCCACGCGAATGGAGCTGAGCAACCTGAAAAAACGCAGGACAGTCGCCATTCGCGGACACAAAATGATGAAGGATAAGCGCGATGAGCTTGTGCGTCGCTTCATCGTTCTTGCGCGCAAAAACAAAGCGCTGCGTCTGGAAATGGAGAAGAAACTCGGCGAAGCGATGCAGAACTTCGTGCTTGCCCGTGCGATGATGAGCGGAAACGAGATCGAAGAAGCTCTGATGTATCCCGCACGCGAAATCCGTGTCGAAATGGGAAAGCAGAACATCCTTTCGATTCCGGTTCCGAAGCTCTCGCTCGATACGCAGGAAGGCTTCGTCTATCCGTACGGCTTTGCAACGACCGGCTCCGATCTGGACGGCGCTGTACAGGCGCTTGCGGAGATTCTGCCGCTGATGCTGGAACTTGCCGAAGTCGAAAAGGCAACAAGCCGTTTGGCAGATGAGATCGAAAAGACACGACGCCGCGTCAATGCGCTTGAATACGTTATGATCCCGCAGTTCGACGCAGCGATCCATGCCATCCAGATGAAACTTGAGGAGAATGAACGCGGAAACACATCGCGCCTGATGAAGACAAAGGAGATGCTTGCAAAGGAAGCATGACGGACGTTCATGAGCTTCTGAAAAAAGCGGGCTTTGCGGAGGGATTTCTTCTTCCCATCGTCCCTTATACGAATTGGACACGCCATCGCAACGATGGCGTGTTTCATCCGAATACAGCACCGCTTGCCGATGATCCGCAAAAAGCATATCCCTGGGCAAATGCGGTATTGATCTGCGTTTATCCCTATACGCCGTATGACGACGAAACGCTTGTTGCATCCTATTATCCGGCGAGCAACAGGGGCTACCATGCCATGAAACGCCTGCTTGCATTGCTTACGGCGCAGGGGATCCGCGCAGAACGGGCAGAAACGCCGTATCGCGAGCAGCTTGCCTCTTACGGGATCGGATCGCGCATGGATAATCAACTGCTGTATCTTGCACCGTACGGTACTTATTTCAATCTGCAGGGCGCAATGCTTGCACTGCCGGAGCCGGTGCGGTATGATCCGCGCGGTGAGCCGAAGGAGGTTTGCGACCATTGCGGTCAATGCAAAACGGTCTGTTTCGGCGCGATCAAAGGAAATTATGCGTTCGATTGGACCCGCTGCGTGCATACCTATATGGAGGGGGATACGATGCCGGACGATGCGATGGAATGGCTTCCTTCCCTGTTGGGGTGTATGCGCTGCCAAAGAATTTGTCCGAAGAATCCGATAGATACGATCCCGATTCCGGAAGAAGTCCGCACAACACTTGATCCGGTCGCTGTCCTTAAAGGCAACCGAAAGGAAGCCGCAGCGCTCATCGGCAGCAACCTTGCCGCTCCGAAACGCGTTTTGCGGCAGGCGATCGTGCTTGCGGCAAACCGCAACAGAACCGACGCGCTGCCGTATCTGGATGAAATCCGAGCGATATACGGCGATCGGTTTGATAAAGAACTGGAATACGCAAAAAATCTCTTGCAAAATCCTTGATCTGCTATTATAATAACATTTGCACTAAGCGGGGAGTTAGCGGTGCCCTGTACTCGCAATCCGCTACAGCGAGGCCGAATCCCCGTCCTGAGGCCAGTTGTTGTGAGGTCGGTCTCAATACGGAACGTTGATGCGCGGGTCCCGTGCAATCGCACGCCGTGAACCGTGTCAGATCCTGACGGAAGCAGCACTAAGCGGAAAGTACGATGTGCCGCGGGGTTACCTGCGCGGAGTCATCGGTTGAGGGTCCACTCGGAGCATGCGGTCGAAGGACGGGTGTGCATGTTTGATGACAGATAAAGCCGGGCACATCGCTCGGCTTTTTGTGTATATGGGAAGGGGAAATCATGGAAGATTTATCGGTATTTGACATCATCGGTCCGCGCATGACAGGACCTTCGTCCAGCCATACGGCGGGCGCGGTGCGCATTGCATTTATTGCAAGAAGGTTGGTCGGTGAAGAAATCAGCCGCGTGCATTTCACGCTTTACGGCTCGTTCGCCGAGACCGGTCGCGGGCACGGTACGGATAAAGCGCTGATCGGCGGAATCTTAGGGTTTATGCCGGACGATGAACGGATCCGCAATGCATATGAAATAGCAAAGGAACAGGGGATAGGCGTTGATTTCACCTTTTCCGACGAGCCTGCCGATCACCCGAACACGGTCAAGATCGAGCTGTGGGACGTACATGATCGCATGATGGAGGTCGTCGGACGGTCGGTCGGCGGCGGGAATATTTTGATTACCGAGATCAACGAACAGGGCGTTGAACTGTCCGGCGAGTATCCGACGCTGATCGTGAGCCACAGGGACGAACCGGGCGTCATCGCCGAAGTATCGCATGTGCTTGCACAGCTCAATATCAATATTGCCTTTATGCGCGTATTCCGCCACGGACGCGGCAGAGACGCTTATATGTGCATTGAAACCGACACGCCTGTTACAAAGGAGATGCAGGTGATTATTCGGCAGCTGTGCAAGGGCATTACCGAACTGTTCGCGGTGTAAGGAGAAAAGGATATGCAGCTTATTGACGCTTTTAAAAACGGCGCATCGCTTTGCGAATACTGCGCAGCGGAAAATTGTACAATCGCAGAGGCGATGATTCGGTATGAGGTTTCTCGCGGGGAAATGATGCGTGACGCCATTCTTGCCGAAATGCAGGAGAACCTGAACGTTATGCGGGAATCTGTGCGGATCGGGTTGGAAGAGCATGTGGAGACCGTCTCCCATCTTTCCGGCGGCGAGGCGATGCGGCTGTTCCGCTATGCGAAATACGATCCGTTTTCCGGAGGAAATACCTGCCGTGCGGCGGCTTCCGCCATGGCAGTCTGCGAAGTCAATTCCTCGATGGGACGCATCGTGGCTGCGCCGACGGCAGGCGCAAGCGGAATTTTGCCGGGCGTTCTGATCGAATGCGGCATGGAACGGAACTGGACGGACGAACAGCTTGTGCAGGGCCTGTTCACAGCGGGTGCGGTCGGTATGCTGTTTGCAAAGAACGCGACGATTTCCGGCGCGGACGGCGGCTGTCAGGCGGAAACCGGAGTTGCAAGCGCGATGGCGGCGGCAGCGATCGTTGAACTGTCCGAAGGCACTCCCGAACAAGCACTCGACGCTGCGGCTATGACGATCAAAAACATCATGGGTTTAGTCTGCGATCCTGTTGCGGGTTTGGTAGAATGCCCGTGCATCAAACGAAACGCATTGGGCGCGGCGAATGCGCTTTTGTGCGCGGATATGGCGCTTTGCGGCATCACAAGTCTGATTCCGTTTGACGAGGTCGTTTCCGCTATGCTGCAGGTGGGCAGGGATATCCGCCGCGAATATCGCGAAACGGCGAAAGGCGGTCTTGCTGCGACGCCGACCGGCAAAGCGGTTGCCGAAAAGGTCAAGCGCTTTCAGGAGTATACAGGAGAGTATTGA
>CAMORL010000001.1 GCA_946623765.1 uncultured Clostridia bacterium | reverse complement strand
CAAAGCGGTTGCCGAAAAGGTCAAGCGCTTTCAGGAGTATACAGGAGAGTATTGATACCATTAAAAACCGGAACCTTGTCTTATGAAGAAAACAGGAGAAAGCCGAAGCCTTCTCCTGTTATTTTAGTTACGCACGTATTTCCAACCGCAGTAATAGGTAATAAACTCCGTCAGATCATCCACATAATCGAGGTCGAAATCATAAAAAAGAATGTATCCAATCTCATACTTAACATCATTGGTCACCACCAAAATAGAGCGTTTATAGAATTCACATGGCTGATCGTCCGCATCGTTTGGATAAAGAAAACGAAAATGATCATTCTCGATTTCGGCATAGGGTTCAATCAGCTTTTTGTCCGGATCATCATGATACCGATTGTCCAACAACTCCGTTCGGAAACAATACCTATTTTCAAGCGCAGCTATTGCGGCTTTGTAATCCGCTTCATCATACTGACATAGCAACGTATAGGATCTTGTTTGAAAAATGATGGCTTCTTCAAAATACTCATGAAGAACGACCGATTTCGGAGATCCCAACTCTAACGGTACGAAATTTGCATCGGGAAGGAGCTCTTCAACTGATGTCTCAAATTGGTGTTGAGCGTCCAACTTCGTGACGCGATGGTGTTCGCCGAGGGAGAGACAAAACAAACTGAAAAAGAATAGAACGATCGTCAGAATGATCCATACTACACACCGCCATACTTTTGCACCGACAGAGCGACAGGAGCGAAATAAAAAGATTAAACGTGTAATAATTAAACCGAGAATCAGAATCATGCAGAGAACGAAGACTCTTTTCCCGTTTGTCAATGAGTTTGGTATGCAAAAGAATATCAAAAGCAACGTAAACGCAGGGCAGCACCAGATCAGGAGATTCTCAGACCATTTCGGCAGGCGCCATTTGGCTTTATAGCTTTCCATGTGACCCTCCTTAAGGGTTGAGCATCGGCAGAACGACCGCTTCGACGCGCTTTGCGATCTCGTCGATCGGAAGCAGTTTTCCGTTCTCGGTGCACAGGATCAGCTTGACGTTCGGAATGCGCTGTGCATACTCGGCATATTTTTTTCGCGCCCGCGCCTGAATGGAATCGATGCTTTCGTAGACGTCGCGTGCGTTGCCGATATAGTCCCGGAAGCCTTTTTTATCGACGTTTTCCGCGGCGCTTTCAGTGTCCATATCGAGTACAAGATGCAGATCCGGCACGGGAATACCGAAGTGCTTATGTTCGAGTTCAAGACAAAAATCAAGGATGTCCGGTTTATCAAGGTCGATGTCGCGGATGCTCTGATAGACCGCGTTCGAAAGCACATAGCGGTTGATCAGCAGTACGTCTGCATCCGAATAATCGAGATGCCGGAACGCTTCAAACCGATCCAGAGCGAACCACAGCGCCATGCTCTTGCCGTCCACGGTGTTCGCAGCGATTCCGTCCTTTGCGGACAGATACCGTCCGATCATTTCTCCGAAGAACGTATCATACATGGGGAAGGAGATCTCCTTGACCTTCAGCCCGCGATTCTTCAGCGTTTCGGACAGACATGCCATTTGTACGCTTTTACCCGTTCCGTCGATACCTTCAAATGCGATGATCTTCGTCATGCTTGTCCCTCCCGATAACGGATATAACGCTGTCAAAACGGTGATCCGTTTGCCTTTTTCACTTGATTTTAATTAATTTTATTATAGCATATACGACAGGATAGGGCAAGATGATTCTGCCGAACCTTGTCGGATTGATTGCCTTTTCCCGCTCTTTTCTCGATTGCGTGCGAATCGGCGCGTCAAAATCCCGCAGCAGTACCGCACAAACCGACAGACAGCCACGGGTATCGTTCGGGTATAATGTGCGCATGCAAAAGCAAGAGGCAAGAAAAGGTGAAAAAGGAAAGAAATCCGTGATCGGAACTGCGGTTGTGATCGGCGGATTTCTCTGCGCGCTGCTGCTGTCCAGGGTGCGGATTCACGGCTTGCACATGCCGCTTTCGATGGGGCTTCTGCTCGGAAGTCAGATTGCCGGTTTCGACCCTGCCGCGATCGTCGGCGGGATCATTCTCGGCGCGTTTGCAAAGTCACAGCCGAATTGGCAGGGCGTATCGGCAGCGCTGCTGTATTGGGGGATCACGCGCATCATACTGCTTGTCCGAAAAAACTGCACGCCGAAACTGCGGATCTTTGCTTATTTGCTGTGCTGTTTTCTCACGCTTCCGATTTCGGCGCTCAGAGGGACGGAAGAGCTGCTGTACGGTGTGATCTCGATTGCCGTTTCACTGCTTGCGGCGATTTGTTTCCGACGTGTCTGTCTCTCGATCCGAACGCTTTTAACCCCGCGTATTGTGACGGATCCGGAACAGATTGCATTTGCATTCGGAATCGGGATGCTGCTTCTCTCGTGTTCCGACGCCGTATTTCTCGAGTGGTCGCTTTCCGTTATGCTGATGCTGCTGTTCACGGGGATCGCTGTCTATGCACGAGGCTTTTTCGGAGCTGCCGCCGGGATACTGTGGTCGATCATGCTGACCGTATTCACCGAAGCGAACCCTGCGTTGATCGGCTGTATTGCGCTCGGCGCGTTGACAGCGGCGGCGGTACGGGAGAGGGGAAAGCCGTTGATTGCCGCTTCGTTTCTGGTATCGGGCATTCTGTTCAGACTGTATCGCTTACAGGACGCCGCAATTATGAGCTTACCGAATTTATTGAGCGGAATGCTGCTGTTTGTGATCCTCCCGAAAAAATGGCTGCAGACGATCCGCAGTTACACGGACGTGAAGCTCGATGCCGAGCGCATGGTCAGGGAAGCGATTCGCAGAACGGAGCGGCGCGTATCCGGCGAGATGGAACGTATGGGAAAGCTGCTCGGAGGGATTTCGAGCATGTTTCATGTTCCGGAAAAGGAGGACGACAGCGCGGAACGATGGACGGTACAAGGCGCGCTTGCGATCTGCCGGGACTGTGAAAACCGGAAACGATGCTGGAAAGCGGCAGACGAAATGCAGAAGACGGTCCTTGAAATCGCGAAAGCCGGCGTTGCCGGAGAGCGCGTAAAACGAACGGATCCGATCGACGAAACATGCGGCCGGCTGGAAGACCTGTGCGCAGCCGTACGGCTGTCCTACCAACAGGCTTTGAACCGCAATGCGATTTCGAGGCAGGCTCAGATGCAATCCGGATTTGTGGAACGCCAGTTTTCGGGGGCGGGTGCTGTGCTTTGCTCGCATGCGCGGCAGCTGCGGAACCGGTCGGATTTTGCGGATCAGATTGAAAACAGAATACGGACGCGTCTGATCGGCGCAGGCATGCAGGTCGAATCCCTGGAACTGTATGAATCGAACGGAACAGATATGATTTCCGCTGTTTTGAAGCGGCCGCTGAACAGAAAGCATTCCGACGTACGCTGTGAAATCGAACAGGTATGCGGCTATCCGCTTCGCTGTATTCGCGTTGCACAGAGCGAACGGAAAGTGTCGTTTCTGTTTGAGCAGGACGCAGAACTGCATGCGGCGGTACAGATTGCAAGGACAACGCTGATGCATACCGTCAGCGGCGATGCAACCGGTGAATGCAGAATCCCGGGCGGACGTGTGTGCTTTGCACTGTCGGATGGAATGGGAAGCGGCAGGGAAGCGCGCCGCGAGAGTGAAGCGGCGATTCGGCTTTTGTTCCGCCTTTGTCACGCCGGAATGTCGCAGGATCTGGTTTATGAGAATGTGAACCGTATGCTGATGGCACAAAGCGATACGGAGATGTACGCGACGCTGGACGCGGTTTCTATCGATCTCAAAACAGGAGAAGCGGAGCTGTTGAAATACGGCGCGCCTCCGAGCTTTCTTGTGCGGGACGGTCAGGTCGGCGCGATTGCCGGAGAAGCGCTCCCGTGCGGGATTCTTGCGGAAGCAAAACCCAGCGTAATCCGGATGCAGCTGAGAAAGAACGACCGGATCATCATGTGTTCGGACGGCGTACAGGACATGTTCCCGGAAGGCACGGACGAGGCAATCCGTTCCGTTGAATCATTCGGCGGGAAGGCGGGGGAACGCCTTTTAAGAATGGCAAAGGCAAGAGGCGGATCGGACGATATGACCGTCATGGAAATAGTCGTTGCATGAAACTGCAGATCGAACCGTTCCTTCTGGACAATACGCTGATGAATCTTTGCGTGTACAGACTTGCGGCGGCATGGATGGGAATCCGGATCAGGACGGTTCCGACCGTTCTTGTATCGTTGATCGGCGCATGCTATGCATTGCTGTCACTGCACTGGATTCCGCAGCTTAGGGAGCCGTATTGGAAACTGCCGTGTTTTCTGCTGCTGTCGATCCCGTTGTTTCGGCACGCCGGCAGCATCATAAAGACGATACCGTTTATCCTTTTGTCTGCAGCGCTGATCGGCGGGTCTGCGATGCTGCTGACGCTGCAGTTCGGGGGGACGGTATATGCGGACGGAACGGCGGTCGGAACGGTACCGCTGCGCGCTGCGTTGCTTTCGGGCGTTCTTGCCTCGTTTTTGCCGCAAATGATCCGCAGAATGCTTGAGATACGCAGGCGACATGCACTGTATACGGAAGCGGTGATTCGGCTTTCCGTACATACATACCGATGCAAAGCGCTGATCGACAGCGGAAATCTGCTGAAGGAACCGATCTCCGGACTTCCGGTCGTGCTGATCAATCACGACGTCGATCGACCGCTGCGGCCGATCCCGTTTCAAAAACTGTCCGGAAATGGGATTCTTTACGGAGAGCGACCTGCCTCCGTAACGCTTCCGCAGTTTGGAAACGCCGGCATCGATTGCTATTGCGTAAAGGCGCCGGAACGGATTGCGCATGCAGATGCGATCCTGCCGGAAGCCCTTTTACCGAACGAATGGAGGATTCAGAATGACAGCATGGCTATTTCATATCTGGGCTCGCCTGCTCGCGCGGCTTCGCATTGGCAGACGCAATATCTTATGGTACGTTCATACAAACGAAGGACTGCCGCCTCCGTTGGATCCGGAAGAGGAAGCAAGATGCATCACGCTTGCGCCGACCGTCAGGGAAGCCAAGGATAAGCTGATCGTTCACAACCTGAGACTGGTCGTTTACCTTGCCAAAAAGTTTGAAAACACCGGCGTACAGACGGAGGACCTGATCAGCATCGGCACGATCGGTCTCATCAAAGCGGTAGAAACCTTCAAACCGGAGAAAAAGATCAAGCTCGCCACCTATGCGTCGCGATGCATCGAAAATGAGATTCTGATGCATCTGAGACGCACGACGAAGCTGAAACTCGAGGTCAGTTTCGATGAACCGCTGAACGTCGACTGGGACGGAAACGAACTTCTGCTTTCCGATGTGCTCGGAACGGAACCGGACGTTGTCAGCCGGGACATGGAGGACGAAGTCGAGCTTGAGCTTTTGAACAAGGCTCTGTCAAAACTGACGGAGCGCGAGCGCACGATCATCGATCTCCGGTTCGGTCTCGGGAACGGTGAAGCACAGACGCAAAAGCAGGTTGCGGAAACGATGGGGATTTCGCAAAGCTACATCAGCCGCCTGGAAAAACGAATCATGAAACGGCTGAAACGTGATATTGTGCGCATGCAGTCATGACCGCACGTATTTTTCAAGCTGTTTCAGCGCGCTCTTCTCAAGCCGCGAAACCTGCGCTTGAGAAATGCCGATCTCCCTGGAGACCTCCACCTGTGTTTTGCATGCAAAATACCGGAGATTCAGGATCTTTTGATCACGCTCGCTGAGCTTCGAGATGCCGTCTTTCAGCGCGATCGAATCGATACGTTTGGATTCGCTGTCCTTCGGGTCGCAGATCTGATCCAGAACGCAAAGCGTGTCGTCGTCGGATTGAAATACAGGATCATAGATTGAAACGGGATCAGAGATCGCGTCGAGCGCAAAAACGACGTCCGGTTCGTTCATGCCGAGCTCTTTTGCGATCTCTCCGACGGTCGGTTCGCGTGAGAGCTTTTCCGTCAGCATGAGTTTTGCCTGCATGGCACGGTATGCGGTATCGCGCATGGATCGCGGAACGCGGACTGCGCTGTAGTCGCGCAGATGACGGCGAATCTCTCCTGCGATCATCGGAACGGCATAGGTGGAGAACCGCACGTCCTGCGAAAGATCGAATCCGTCGACCGACTTTATGAGACCGATGCAGCCGACCTGAAACAAATCGTCTGCAAGCTCACCGCGTCCGGAAAACCGCTGGACGACGGAAAGGACAAGCCGCAGATTACAATAGATAAACCGTTCACGTGCCTGTACATCGCCTTCTTTGGCGCGTTTCAGAAGCGCTTTCATTTCATCCGGCTTCAGTTTCGGAAGCCTTGACGTATCGATGCTCGTGATTTCCACTTTCTGCAAGTTGAACCACCTCCGAACCATAGTCTGTCCCTCATGAACAGCGCTCAAACGCCGGGGGAGATATTTGACAGACTTTTCCATTCGTGATACGATACAGAAAAACATTCGGAGGAAGCGCTGTGAAACGGTTTCAGATCTGTTTGCTGATCGTTTTATGTATGATTCTGGCAGCGGGATGCGTTTCTCCGCAAGAGGAGAAGCCGGCGCAAGCGACGCCGTATGAAACATCGGCACCCGAAATCAAAGAAGATGAAATAACTCTTGCCTATACACCGGAACCGGAAGGGATATCCGAAACATCGGAAGCGACGGTTCCGCAGCATACGCCGGAGCCTGCGGCGGAAACGCCGTCTGCTGCGGCACTGGAAACTCCGCCGTCCAATACACAGCAGCCGGAGGATCCTTCTCGGAGATACGCAGCGCGGGACGGCATCTATACGATCGCTTGGATCAGCGATCCGCAGCATTATTCCGAAAAATTCCCGGACACGTATTACGCAATGACGTCGTTTTTGCGCGACCACAGCGGCGAGATGCGACTTTCCTATATTGTCAATACAGGCGATCTTGTCAATCATCCGGACGCAGAAACGGAATGGAGCGTTGCGGATAAAGCACAGGCAATGATCGAGGACATTCCGAACGGTGTACTTGCAGGCAATCACGATGTTCTGGACCCGATTGGGTATAAGGCGTTTTGCGAGCATTTCGGCGAAAAGCGGTATCAAAACAAACCGTGGTACGGAGGAAGCTTCGAAAACAACCGCGGACACTACGATCTTCTGACAATCGGGGGAACGGATTATCTGTTCGTTTATATGGGATTCGCGCCGACGAAAAAGGCAATGGATTGGGTCTATGACGTGTTTCAAAAGTATCCGGACCGCATCGGCGTTCTGTGCCTGCACGATTACTATACCAAGAAACTGACGCTGTCGGAGGACGGGGAAAAGTGGCATGACAAGGTCGTCGCCAAATCGCCGAATCTGTATATGGTCATGTGCGGACACAAATACGGCTCATACTGTTTTCCGGAAACATTTGACGACGATAAAGACGGCAAACCGGATCGCACAGTATATCAGATGCTGTTTAACTATCAGGCGTCTCTGCACGACGGCGGGGGAGGATATCTTCGCCTGATACAGATTGACGAAGCCGCCGGAACGATGTATCATCTGACCTATTCTCCGGTGTTTTTGGATTTCAACCGGTTCGACGATCCGGAAAACCGAGAAGAGTATTATCCGTATGACGAGAAGAACGAAGAGTTCGTTCTTCCGCTGCCCTGGAGGATCGAGTACTGAGATATACGTATTTATAAACAGCAATAAGGAGCGGAAAACCGCTCCTCTTTTTTTATGCAGTTAACAAAACGATATCCGTGCAGAATGGACTGATTTTGCAGGATGACAGGGACACCGCGCTGAAAGATCAGAACAGCCGATCAAAATAAGCTGCAAAAGAGTGCAGTGAACTTCCGGTAGAAGACATGGGAACGCAGGTGGGAAACGCGCTCGATCCGGCGATACAATTTCTTCAATTCATGGTTGTTCATCACAAAATCTCCTTTCTTGTATCTGATTTAGAGTATAAAGGAGAATTATGTCAAAATTGTCTGAAAAATATGAAGGAAACGCCAAAAAACAGCGATAAAAGTATGAATAAGACTTGAACAAATTATGAACAAGGTGTAAAGTATAATGGGGTAATTTATGAACAATGTACGTTATCAAGATAATGGAGTGATAGATTATCGACACACCGATATTTTGACGATTTTCGTATTATGATCGAAAGGATCTCAGATAAAAAGAACGGAGGCAATCGATGCCTCCGTGTCGGTGATTCGGATTGGTACGCTTATGATCCGAGCAGCGCAAGAATCGCCTTGCATTCGGATAACGTGTGGTAATCTGCAGATGAAAAGCCTGCTCGGTCCGTTTGCCGGATCCGTACGGAGTGTGTTCCATCTGTATAGACGATATCCTTTTCCGCGGCGGAAGTATAGTAGGTTTCACCGTTTTCGGTATGCGCTTCAAACTTTGAGGACAGCGATTTTGCAAGGGCACCCTTATCGTTTGCGCGGACTAAAATCTCAAGATTGCAGCCTTCGAGCCGGTACAGCGCATTCCATTCCTCTTCAGCAAGCTTCACGCGTCCTTTCGGGGAAGACGGATCGGAGATCAGCGCGATCGCATCATCCAGGGAAAGAACACGCCCGACATCAAATCCGCTGTCTTCATTTCCGATAACATACTGATACCGACCGGTATAGCATTCATAGTACCGGTACGATGCATTATTGCCGTCGCCCTTCGGATTGCTTTCGCAAAGCGCGTATACGATACCGTCGACGGTTTTATAGTCGATAACATTTTTGGATAAGCCGGTCTCTTTCATATTGCGCGATGCTTTCAGATAGAAGAGCTCGCCGTTCACAAGATAGGATGCGTAGTAATGCAGCGAACTGTAATTCGATGGATACCGGTCGCCGAGAGACCACATCTTTGATTGTTCTGTTTTTCTGATTCCGGTTTCAGAACCGGAGCATGCCGACAGCAGCAGAATGACGAGCAATAGTGCCGAAATACGGCGAAACTGTTGTTTCACAAAATGCCTTCTTTCCGAATGATGATACTTTATCCTATCACAAGCGGGAGGAATTGTCACGAAAAAAGTCCGTAACGAGATCTCGAAAAATGATATATGGAAAAATGCAGAAAAAACGCTTGACAAGTTACGATTCTGCGTTATAATAGAAAAGGTCCGCCAAAGTAGCTCAGTCGGTAGAGCGACGCACTCGTAATGCGTAGGTCAGGGGTCCGAATCCCCTCTTTGGCTCCAATGTCGAGGCGTAGCGCAGTTTGGTAGCGCGTTTGGTTCGGGACCAAAAGGCCGCTGGTTCAAATCCAGTCGCCTCGACCAATAAAGAGTCATGCAAAACAGCATGACTCTTTTACTATCAAGAATTGTCAACAACCGCTTTGTAAAGAGAGAGCCGATGCAGATTCGGGAATACAAACAGTTTCACAGAGAAGAAATCGCTTCTCTTTACAGCTCCGTTGGATGGACGGCGTATACCGATAACCTTTCTGCCCTCGAACGGGGCTTTGCAAGATCGCTGATCGTTCTTGCTGCGTATGACGGGGAAAATTTGGTCGGCATTCTTCGCGCAGTCGGCGACGGGGAGACGATCGTTTTTATTCAGGACATTCTCGTCTGTCCGGTATATCAGCGCAGAGGCATCGGTACAGCGCTTGTACAGGCAATTCTTGACCGTTATCGATCTGTACGGCAGATCGAGCTAGCAACCGACGATACGACGGAAACGAAGGCGTTTTACAAAGCGCAGGGGTTTCGTTCGTTTTCGGAACTTGGCTGCTGCGGGTTTATGCGTACCTGACAGGAGGGAGAATGGTTCGTTATGCAAGAGAAGAAGAGCTTGAGCGTGTGAACGAGCTCAGAAAGCAGGTGAATGATCTGCATGTCAAAGGAAGACCGGAAACGTTTAAGCCCGGCTTTTCAAAAGCGCTTGCCGATCATATCCATACCATATGGGACGATCCGGAACAGAGCATCGTCATTGCCGAACGAAACGGTGTGATCGTCGGTTTCGCCGTTCTGCATCATATCGTACGAGCAGAAAACCCGTTTATGTTTGAACGGAATTTTCTGGACATTGACGAATTCTGCGTCGATGAAGCATACCGCAGAACGGGAGTCGCGACGGAGCTGATTGACGGCATAAAAGAAATTGCAAGAAAAAGCGGCTTTGATCGCATCGAGCTCAATATGTGGGAATTCAACCGCGATGCGCTTGCCTTCTATGAAGCGGCGGGCTTTCAGACATATCGAAGATATATGGAAATGCAGCTGTAAAAAGCGGCAGTATCTTTGACAGATACCGCCGCTTTTTTATGGTCAGGTGAACGGGTTTATTCGTCCGCGTCAATCAGATAAACGATGTCCGCCATGTCGCGCCCTCCGTTGCAGGGCTTGCTGTAAATCTGATCGTTCCAGAACAGCGAAGCGGATTGTCCGCCGTCGAGATTGAACGCGAGTTTGCAGCCGAGCTGCTCCATCAGCCGCGAAAGCTCGGCAAGCTCCAAACCCATGGAATGGCCTTTCTGCCGTCCGTCTACGGTTACGAAGCAGTAATGACCGGGTTCATAATAGCCGATAGCGGATCGCGGGTTCTGCGGACGGATCTGCGCATTCGAGAAAACGGAGATAGCGTGACCTTCTTGATCGAGCAGCGAAGGACCGAACTGCCATCCCTGCCAGATGTCGTCGCGCAGCGTTGCCATCCGGTATTCGTCTGCGCTCAGCGTTTCCATCGTGCCGTCCAGATACAGGAAACAGACTTCCCAGTTGCTGTAGAGCTTCGTATCAAACACCTCGCCGTTGCGGATTACGAGTCTGTGTTTGTGTGCGTTGAACATATCGCCGGAGATTGCCAGCAGCGCGTTTGCACGCTTTGCGATCGCATCGACGTTGTCGCGCACGCCGGATTTGAAACTCTTTGCTGCCGCGGTGCGGAGACATTTGATGTTGCGCAGATAGATATCGGTCACATAGTAGGTGACTTCGGACTTAAAGGACGTATCGTCGAAAACGCGAGTTACGGTAAAGTGCAGGTTTTCGCCGATATATTCTGTTTCGGTCCGTGTTTGCTCTTCCCGCGGAACAAAGCCGCCTTGTGTCCATCCGATCAGCCCTGCCGGTTCGGGCGTCGGTTCCGGCGTCGGCGTGGGGGAGGGGGTGGGCGTCGGAGTAGGTTCGGGCGTCGGCGTGGGCGGTTCGGGTGTATCTGTCGGAACCGGTGTAATCAAAGTCAGTTCGTCCTCTTCAACCGTCGAAACAGGTTCTGTCGTCTCTGCTTCAGGAACACGTTCGGTCGTCTTCGGCGAAAACAGTTCGCCGCAGCAGCAGAAGATTGCCGCCATCGTAAGAATCAGAGCTATCTTAAACAAACGTTTCATTCGGAATATCCGGCCTTTCCGCAAAAGATTCCCGATGCGGGATAGGATTCTTTTGCTACGTAAATAATGTCAGAGATTTCACGCCCGCCGCCGCTCGGCTTGTTGCTGATGCGGTCCTTCCAGTAAAAGTGTGCAGACGCGCCGCCGTCCAGGTTGAACGCCTGCTTGCATCCGAGCGAATGCATCAGCTTCGCAAGTTCGACCAGCGTCACCCCGCGCGAGCTCTTTTGTCTGCCGTCTACGACGACAAAGCAGTAATGACCGGGTTCAAAATACCCGATGCAGCTTCTCGGATTCTTTGCGTTCAGCGCATAACTGCTTAGGGCTTTGCGCGGAGATCCGTCGCTTTCCAGAAGTCCCGGACCGAATTCCCATGCCTGCCAGGGGTCTTTTGCAAGAATTTCATTGAGATTGGCTTTGCTGCGAGGGATCGTTTCCATTTCGCCGCTGCGCAGCAGCAGGCAAATGTCGTTTCCGCCGATTTTCTTGCGGTACGCAATTCCATTGCGAATGATCAGCGTGTTCGAATGACATCCGCAGTAATCGCCGGAGATCGCAACCAGCGCGTTCGCCTTATCCGCCATTCGCCTGACCTTTGCGTGACCGCCCTTTGCAAAATCTTCATATACGGACGCGGTGCGTATCATCGTCACATCGGAAACATAGATGTCTGCAACGTAATACACCGCGCGCAGGCTGAAACTCTTGGTATCGGTATGAACCGAATACCGGACGCATAGTGTCGGGCTGCGGTATTCATCGCCGCGGAAGAGGCTGCCTTCTGCCCAGAACGGCGCAGACACCGCGTCACCGCTGCTATCGGCGGCAGGAACGGGAGCGATCGTCGCAGCGGGAGCGGGCGTTTCCGGGACAGCGGTACGCAGCGGGGCAGCAGTATTGCCGGTTGTGTCGAACTGCGGGATAGATTCCGCCGAAGCGGCGACTCTGTTTGACGCGAAAAACACGTATCCGAAAAGTCCGAGAATGCAAACGGCGATCGTGATCAATGCAATCAGCGGAACCAGACTGCTTTCAAAAAAACGCTTCATAACCAAAGGGTATGCAGTTCAACCGCCTGCGATACGGCGTCACAGCGCAAAAAGTCCGGAAGCAAATGCAGCGATTCGAGCAGAATCTTGATTCCGATCAAAATCAGAACAATGCCTCCGAAAATCGTTGCGGTGCGATGATAGCGGAGTCCGAACCGGTTTCCGATCCATACGCCGCACAGCGAAAGAACGAATGTTGTGAGTCCGATCGTAAGGACAGCAAGGAAGATGCTGATCCCGCCGTAAAACCACACAATGTCTTCCTGCATGGAGAAGGAAACGCCGACGGCAAACGCGTCGATGCTTGTTGCAACCGCAAGAATCAGCAGGCGACCGATCGTTCCGAAATCAGACGGCTCGTCGTCCTTGTCACGGATACCGTCGTACAGCATCTTTCCGCCGATAATCAGAAGAAGTGCGCACGCGATCCAGGGACCGACGGTAATTGCAGAAGCAAAGGTGGATCCGAGCGAAAACCCGAGCAGAGGCATCAATGCCTGAAATCCGCCGAAAAACAGCGCGATCAGCATTGCGCGGCGAATATTCAGTTTCTTCATGGAGACGCCCTGGCACATGGAAACCGCAAACGCGTCCATCGACAGTCCGACGCCGATTATCAGAATATCCGTAAAGGTCATTATTTGCCTCCCAGTCAACCGATACAGTATACCAAAGAATGGATGGAATCGCAATCATTCCGTAAGAATTTTATTCTTACTTTACATTTATAACACATGATCGACTCTTTACAACAGGATTCGAAATGCATATAATCTTGTAACAGAGGTAAAATGAAATGAAACGGATTTTGGGCAGCATCCGAAGAGCGGATGAGAAATTTCACATGATCGAAGACGGGGACAAGATCTGCATCGGCGTTTCCGGCGGAAAAGACTCCCTTCTTATGATGCAGGCGATGAAACTGTATCAGCGATTCTCATACACGAAATTCGATGTGATCGCGATTATGCTTGACCTCGGACTGAAATATCAGAACACGGCGCCGATCAGGGAATATGCGGAGCGTATCGGGATCGATTTTGAAGTCATCCCGACCGAGATCGGCAAGGTGGTTTTTGAATACCGCGCGGAGCGTTCTCCGTGCGCGCTCTGTGCAAAGCTGCGCCGAGGCGCGTTGAATACGGCGGCAAAGGAACGCGGGTGCAACAAGGTTGCGCTGGGACACAATCGCGAAGACGTACTGGAAACGTTTCTGATGTCGATGCTGTATGAAGGACGGATGAACACATTCGCGCCGATCACATATCTTTCCAGAAAGGACATTACGGTGATCCGCCCGATGATCTATGTCCCGGAAAAATACTGTCTTTCCGTTGCAAAACAACTGGAGCTTCCGATTCTTCCGCCGAACTGCGACATCGCGGGGAAAACCAAACGCGAGGAAGCAAAGGATCTGATCAAGTATCTCTGCACGATTGTACCGGACGCCGATGTGAAGATGATGCACGCGATCACCAATACGGAAAAATACGGGCTTTGGGACCGGATGCGGCTGAAGCGGTCGATGGGAGAAGACGGCAACCCGGAAGACGAATGAGTCAGCCGCGATCGAAACCGTCCGGGAACAGGGACCGAAGCATACCCAGAAGCGATTCTCTGAGGGAGTCTCTGTTCTCTTCGTTTATCGGATAAACATCGGCGCGCGGATGCGAGCGGACAGCGTCCAGAAAGGGCGTCTGCTTATCGCGGACCGCCGCGATCACCAGCGGCGCGGAATCGAGCGTATGAAGAACGCTTTCGGTGAACCGGAGCGCATCGGTTTCCATAAAGCCGAGCTCGTCGAACACGATCACGCCGTCGTCCGGAAATACCATCGAATCGGCAAACCGATCGAATGCATCGGGGAACGCGGTATGGCTTTCGGACCCGCATAAACCGATCCGGTTTTCCGGCGTATAGCTTCTCTTTGCTCCGTACGTATGAATATAAACCGATGAGGTTCCGTCCCCGTCGGTTTCTTTTTTTGTAATGACGCCGTAAACCGGCAAAGGAATCGCTTCAAGAAGCGCACGGATCAATGTGGATTTGCCGACGCCGTTGCGTCCGTTCAGAATGATGTGCTGCATAAGTATTTCCTTTCAGCAAATAAACGACCCGTGCAATCGTCACGGGTCGCGAATCAATGAGATAGTTACGGTCTGAGGAACCGCTTCGGGATCGGTCAGAATGCGTACGGAATAGTGACCGAAATGCTTTGCGTATGCTTCCCCGTTTTCCGTGACCTTCTGACTCTGCTTGATGATCGTTTCGACGTCGTAAACGGAGCGATGGAACACCGGCATGACGCAATCAAAGAGTTTTCGCATCTCGTTTACGGTTCTGTGGTTTTCAGCGCGAAGCAGCCTTGCCGTTTCCGAATTCTCTTCCGGATCGGGGCAGAGGGGCGTTTCGAACGTCAGCTCCAGGATCCCCTTGTCGTCGGATTCCATCTGCATCTGAAACGCAATGCCGTCCGGTGAGATCACCTCATATTCTCCGCTCTGATAGCTTACAGAAAACTCTGCGCCGTCAAGCGCGTCAAGCACCGCTTTTCCGCGGATAGAGGGATCGGCAGTCGGGACCGGGGACGGCGAAGCATCGACAGATGAGCGGTTCCTTGTGCTCTTTCCGGAGCCGTAAACGATTGCAAGAATTACGAACACCGCAACAACGAGACCGATGCAGCCGTACTCGATCAGTTTGATTCTTTCAAAACGGGGTACGATCCGCTTCTTTTTCTTTTTACGATCAGTCGACATCGTGTACGACGGTTTCGGGCTTTTCGTCCAACACGTGCGGGTTGCGGAAATACGTTTTGAACAGCTTGAACGACGATGCAAGATAGAATCCGTCGCAGATGCGTTCGTCACAGACGATATTGTAATCGATGTACTTGCGCTGAACCGGCGTTCCGTCGGCTTTGAACTCGGTTTTCTTATACTTCGCGCCGAAGGAAAGGAAGATCGGGACATTGCCGAAGTCGTACAGATGATGGAATACCGGCGGAACGCCGAGAGATCCCATCGACGTGATATACATGGAAGCGTGGAACGGGCTGACGTTAATCAGACTTTTCGGAAGCAGACCGAAATAGTCCAGAACTTTGATGAACCAAATCGCATTTTTCAGAAGCAGACCGGGGATGAAATTGAAGAACTTCGCAGTGCTGTCAAAATTGCTGTCCGGATTGACTTCTTTATTTTCATCGATCAGCTTCTGCAGCTTATCATAAATGTCGTCGGCGGTATCGGTCGGAGAAAAATGCGCCTTGATGATGGTTTCCTCCGCTTCGAGCGTCATTTCGCGCTTGATCGTCAGCGCGACGACGATATCGTCCCCGTGCGAAAAGATGCGCTGCCCGGAGATAAACCGGTTTGCCTGCGGACGCTGTGAAATGACGCGCACGTAGGCGGCAAGCAGTAAATGCATGATGCCGAACCCCTTCAGCCCCTGATTGCGCTTTTTGCGAATATAGTTTTCCGCCTCGGTGATTTCGATCGACTCATGAAAATAGACGCTTGCGCCGGTTCGATTCGGCATGATATAGGGAGAAACCTTCGAGATCGGCTGCAGCGAACGCAGTTTATAGCCGTCCGCACGGTCCCCGAAACGACGTTTTCTCTTTGCCGGTGCCGTTTTTGCGACGGATTCCGTCAACATCTGACCATTCTGCTCTTCCATGGAATTACCCTCCAATTAACCTTCAATCATTTTATCAAACACAAACGTACTTGGCAAGAGTAATTTGCGGTTGCAAAACACCTTTTCGACCGGTATAATAACTATGATGAACAAAAAGAATTTACACAATCCGGAAATACTTGCTCCGGTCGGAACAGAAGGATCGCTGGAAGCTGCCGTCTATGCGGGAGCGGATGCGGTCTATTTCGGCGCGGGCGCCTGCAACGCGCGCAGAAACGCAGGACAGTTTACGGGAGAACGGCTGAAGGAAGCCGTGCGATTCTGCCATGCGCACGGCGTAAGCGTTCATGTAACGGTCAACACGCTTGTACGGGATGATGAGCGGGACACAGTTGCCGAGACACTCCGGGAGATCGCGGAAAGCGGGGCGGATGCTATCATCGTACAGGATCTGACGGTGATGCGCCTCGCAAAGCAGATCTGTCCGGAACTAAAGCTCCACGGATCGACGCAGATGGCTGTCCATAATGCTGCGGGCGTCAAAATGCTCGAGGATCTCGGCTTTTCCCGCGTTGTACTCGCGCGCGAGCTTTCGATCGAGGAGATCAGAAAAATCAAGGAACAGACGCATGCCGAACTGGAATGTTTTATCCACGGGGCTCTTTGCATGAGCGCGTCCGGCATTTGCTATCTGTCCGCCATGCTCGGCGAACGCAGCGGCAATCGCGGCATGTGCGCACAGCCCTGTCGGCTTCCGTTCGTCTGCAACGGAGCCGAATATGCGCTTTCGCTCAAGGACATGTCGCATATTGCGCATTATGATACCTATCGTGAGATCGGCGTTTCGTCTTTAAAGATTGAAGGACGGCTGAAATCCCCGGAATATGTTGCCGCATCGGTCGATGCCGTTCGCCGCGTGAGAGACGGAGAACCATACTCCGAACAGGTCCTGCGCGACGTGTTTTCACGCGGAGGATTCACGGAAGGATACTATACGGGCAAACGCAACCATACCATGTTCGGCGTACGGACGCAGGAGGATGCCAAACGCTCGCAATCGGTGCTTTCCGCGATTCGGGAACTGTATCGCGGACCGAGAAGCAACGTTCCCGTTACGATGCGGATCAGCGTTGCATCCGGAACACCGGCAGCCCTGACGGTCTCGGACGGCGAACATACCGTTTCTGTTTCGGGCGAGATTCCGGAAATTGCGCAGCATGCACCGCTTCGAAAGGAATCCGTTGAAAAGAGCCTTCGCAAAACAGGCGGTACGCCGTTTGCGGTCGAATCCGTGACGTGCGAGCTGGAGGACGGGCTGATGCTGCCGTCATCCGCGCTGAACGCACTTCGAAGAAATGGGCTGGAAGCGCTGTACGATGCACGCACCGCGCTTCCCGAAAGGGCGATCCGCAAGCCCGATCTGACTTTACAGGGGCTGCGGCGAAACGAAAAGACGAAACTCTGCGTACGATTCGCTTCGTTCGAACAGTTCTTTGTCGATCCGCAGATCGCGTATTACAGTCTTCCGATCGACGTTCTCCTCAAGCATCCGGAGTGCATTACGGATCGCGCGGCGGGAGAAATCCCGATTCTGATCTATCCGGACGAAGAGCCGCGTGTGGCAGAAACGCTGAAACGCCTCCGAGAAAGCGGATTAAGGTTCGTACTTTGCGAAAACATCGGCGCGATTCGAATGGCAAAGGACGCCGGACTGACGCCGATCGGCGGATACGGTCTGAACGTGACCAACAGCGACGCCGTTGAGGTATACCGCAAAATGGGCGTATGTGCGCAGTTCGTTTCGTTCGAACTGTCAGCCGCCAAAACGAGAGATCTGTGCAGTGCGATTCCGCTCGGCATGCTGACCGCGGGACGGCTTCCGCTGATGCAGCTCAGATCCTGTCCTGCACGGAGCGACAAGGGCTGCACCGCATGCGACGGACATCCGGTTCTGACCGACCGAAAATCGGCGAGATTTCCGATCGTCTGTCGGGATCAGCGCTATTCCACACTGCTGAACAGCGTTCCGCTGTATATTTGCGATAAACAGCTTCCCGCGCTCGATTTTGAAGCGATTTACCTGACGGTTGAAACCAAACAGGAAGCGGAAGAACTGATCCGTGCGGCAATCGCTAAGGCTTCACCGGATTTCCCGCACACCACGGGGCTTGCGTTCCGAAAACTCCTCTGAATCAAAATCATATCAACGCCGTTCGACGGATCTCGCCGAACGGCGTTTTTCATATCTTGAGCCATCCATGCATAGGGTATTGCAGGGAGGGACGAGCATGGATAACTGGAAAAAACAATGGACAGAACTGCTGCCGAAACGCGTTTCCGAAGTGCTGGAGCGCATCGATGAAGACGCGCCGCTGCTGGAGATCAGGCTTCGCAGGGACGCACCGATGGAACTGGTGTTTGACGGAGCAGATCGCATCGTGTTCGGGAATAACGGCACGCCGATGATCTCGGGAGAAGAATTGAGCCGTCTGACGTCGCGATTGATGGAGTTTTCGTCGTATGCATGGGAAAATGAGCGCAGGGACGGCTTCATAACCGTCGGGGGCTGCAGAGTCGGGCTGTCCGGACGGATGATCCGATCGGAGGGTAACGTGCTCGGTTTTTCAACGGTCTCCGGCATCTGCATCCGAATTGTGCGTGAAGTCAGGGATTGCGCAAAACCGCTGCTGCCGTATCTTCTGAACGGCGATATCTTCCTGTCTACGCTGCTCGTTTCACCGCCGGGCTGCGGAAAAACGACGCTCCTGCGGGATCTGATCCGAATCAACGCAAACGGATTGTACGGTGTGAAACCGTCACGCGTCGGCGCGGCGGACGAACGCTTTGAGCTGAGCGGCGACGCAAACGGGTCGATTCCGTTCGATCTCGGTATTCGCACAGACGTGATTTCCGGCGTCAGAAAAGCGGATGCGATGGTACGGATTGTTTCGACGCTGTCGCCCGAGATCCTTGCCATGGACGAACTGAACGACGCTGCGGATGCAGAAGCGTTGCTTGAAGCAAGAGGAAAGGGCGTGACCGTTCTTGCAACGGCGCACGGGGCTTCCGTATCCGATATGCATATGCGAAGCTCGCTGCGAACACTCATGCACAAACGTGTATTTCAACGGATTGTACTGCTTGAGAACGTCGGGAAGTGTAAAGCAATCTATGACGCAGACGGAAACCGCGTCGATGCGGCAGGGACATGAAAACCGTCGGACTTGCAATACTGTTCGGTCTGTGCTGCCTGATCGGAATCAGGATCGCCGCGAAGAAGTCGGAGCGAATGCAATCGGTGAAAGCGCTTCAAAGGGATCTTCAGCTGTTTTCGGAACGGATCGCTTCCGGCTGTGTATCACTCGCTGAAATCACGTCGAAGTACGGGATCCGTTTTTCCGGTTCTCTCGACCGTTATCTTTGCGCGCTGTCTGACGGGGAAACAGAAGCGAACGCGGCGGCGAGTGCGGTATCCGCCTTTCGGAATGGAAGCGCGGAAGGGGAGGGCATGCAGCTGTTCCTTTCCGGATTGTCTCAAGCGGGTCGAACGGATCTTCCGAAACGTGCGGAAATGCTTTCGCTTGCGCTGAAGCGTGCGGAAGAAGAGGCGTTGAGCGAAGCAAAGCAGGCAAAAGCGATCCGCGTTACCGGCGCGTTGATCGGCGCGGGGATTGTGATTCTATTGTTATAGGTGCTGTATGGATGTCAGTTTGTTATTCAAAATTGCAGGAATCGGAATCCTGGTGACGGTGATTGTGCAAATGCTTCGACAGAACGGCAGAGAAGAACTGGCGACGGTCGCGGCAATTGCGGGTCTGATCCTTGCCATGATGCTTGTCGTTTCGATGATCGCCTCGCTTCTTGAAACGGTCCAGAGAACGTTTTCTTTGTATTGAAATGGAGAAGCTGTTTTTGATCGCACTGATCGGATCCGTCACCGCACTTCTGATGCGGACCGTGCGGCAGGAATATGCGGTAATGATCAGCTGCGCGGCGGGGGCGGCGCTTCTGTTCGGTACGCTGTCGCAGCTCACGGGAATTGCGGAAACCATGCGCCATATCTGCGAGACGTACAACGTTCCGTCCGCCGTGCCGGGAACTGTTGTAAAGATTCTCGGTATTGCGTACCTGACGGAGTTCGGTGTCTCTGTTTCCAGAGACGCGGGACAGCAAACGATCGCGGGAGGGCTTATCATCGGCGGAAGAATCCTGATTCTTTCCTGCGCGCTTCCGTCCGCGGCAATGCTGCTTGAACTCGGCATATCGCTGATCCGGGAGGCGTCGCCTTGAAAAAACTTCTGATTTTCGGATTGATTCTGCTCCTTCCGGCGATGCTCTCGGATCGCGAGGAAACAAAGGAAGGAATCGACGCGCTGCTCGAAACGGTTGATCTCTCGGAATGGGACGATTGGTTCCGAAAGGAGGACGGCGAATGGACGGCGCTTCCCTCCGAGTATCTCTGCGAACTGTGTACGACGGATCAAGCGCTTTCGTCGGACTTGACGTTTGACATGCTAAAAGACCGATTGCTTCCGTCCTTCAGGTCGGCAGCGGTCAAGATCGCGCTGCTGCTCGGCATTGCGCTGATCGTCGCGCTTGCGCAGAGCCTTTCGGAAACATCGGCAATCGGCGAATCCGCGCGGATTGCGCTTCGGATCTGCGTGTCCGGGACAGTACTCGTCCTCACTTTTTCGGAAGTGCGGGCGGCGCTTTCCGCAATCGGAACTGTGGAGAAAACCGGAGAGCTGCTGCTGCCGCCGGTCATCGGATTTCTCACCGTAAGCGGCATGGAAAACACAACGCTTTTGCTGAACGCAACGCATTCCCTGCTTGCGGAGACCGCATCGAGAATTCTGAAGCTCTTCGTGATTCCGCTTGCGGTAACGGGCGGCGTGTTTTCCGTGCTTGATACCGGAACGGGACGTTTTGCTCCGGTCGGAAAGCTGCTGCATCGTACGGCTAAATGGACGCTCGGAATCGTATGTTCGCTGTTTCTGATCGTCACTGCGGTCCGTTCCGTTGCGGCCGGAAGCGCGGACGGTCTGCTGCTGAAAACAACGAGGTTCGCCGCAGGCAGCATTCCGTCGGTAGGATCGCTGCTTTCCGAATCGGTGGACGCCGCATTCCAGTGCCTGTTTCTCGTAAAGAATGCGCTCGGGATAACAGGATGCGTCCTGGTTGTATCGGTTGCACTGAAACCGGTGCTTTCGACATGGATGACGCAAAGCGCACTGCGGGCGTCCGCACTTGCTTCGGAGGGCTTGGCGGGAAAACCGTATGCGGAATTGCTGCGGGCGGCGGGGGATATGCTGCACGTAATGATGCTGGCGGAACTTGCGGCGATTGCAATGACGCTGATGATGATCGCACCGGTTTTCGCAATCGGGAAATACATATGAAAAACTGGATGCCCGCAATGATGATGATAGCTGCAGGAGGACTGACCGTGACAGCGGCAGATGCGCTTCTTCCGAATTCCGAAATCCGGGAAACGGCAAAAACGGCGATCGGAATCGTTTTTTTAGAACTGCTTGCGGCAGTGATCGCAGACATATTCTTATAAGGGAGAGACTATAATGCAGAAGAAGGACGGTGAAACGGTGCTGACCCGCCTGAGAACGCTGGTCAAAAAGAACCCGGGGCTCGTATATATTCTGTATGCAGTGCTCGGATTGATCGCCGTTCTCTTTTGCTTGATCGGAAGTGAACCGCATTGCGGCGAAAAGAGACGGGAATCCGGTACGACAGCGGAAGTCAATGCGGTGAACAGTTCCGGAAAAGATGCGCTGGAACTGCGATTGACCGATGTGCTGTCGAAAATCCGCGGTGCAGGAAAAGTAGACGTACTGGTTACGTACGAAACGAACGGTGAAATCGTGACAGCGACAGTCCGGCAAACCGATGAAGACACCAGAAACGCAAACGGATCCTCCGGAAGCGAAGCGTCGCGATCGGTTAAAGAGGTCGTCGAACCGGCAACGGTGGAAACGGACGGCGGACATGCGCCGATCGTTCTGTATACAAAAGAACCCACAGTACGCGGCGTGATCGTCGTTGCGGAGGGTGCGTCGGATTTCTCGATCCGGCAAAAACTGCAGGCGGCGGTACATGCGGCAACGGGAATCCCGATCGAACGGATCGAAGTATTTGAAATGTCCTATGAAGGATCATAAAAACATCAAACAGGAGGAACATGATGAAAGAATGGATTCGACGCTACGGAAAGTGGCTGAACAAACGCGTTATGACAGCGGTCGGGCTTTGCCTGCTGCTGGCGGCAGCAGTGGTAACGAATATCCTTGTGAACCGAAACAAGGACGAAGCGAAGGAAACGTCGTCGCGCGAAACGTCCGCTGTTTCGCAGGTTTCCTCACAAACGAAACAATCCGATGCGAACTTTTTTGCAGCGTACCGCGAGGAACGAGACAGCGTCCGGACACAGGAGCTTGCGTACCTCGATGCGATCGTTTCGCAGGGTGCGGACACCGAGACGCTCTCGGATGCGCAAAAGCAAAAGCTCGATCTTGTCAACGCAATGGAAACGGAGCTGACGGTTGAAAACCTTATTCGAGCAAAAGGCTTTTCAGACGTGATCGTCTCAATTCATCAGGGCAGCATCAATGTGGTTGTCGGCGCAGACAAGCTCAATGACGAGCAGGTTGCGCAGATCCTGGATATCGTGCTCCGGGAGACCGGAAAGAATGCGGAAAACGTGAAGATCAGTACGACCCTGTAAGAGAAAATCGGTGCTGCAGGATGAAATCGTTTTATGGGTTTACTTTTTGGAATCTTGATGGTATACTAACTGTGTATATAGTAATCCAAAAGTAACAGGAGGCTTTCTATGAGCGAGTATAAGGATATTACTATCGAATCCGAAGAGAACAACGGTAAGATCGTTTTTGCCGAGGATGTCGTTGCAACAATCGCGACGCTTGCCGCTTCCGAAGTGGAAGGCGTTTACGGTATGAGCGGTTCCGCATTTGAGGGAATCGGAGAAAAGCTCGGCAAAAAAAATTATACAAAGGGCATTAAAGTCGAAGTCGGTACCGTCGAATGCGCGGTCGATATGACCATCATCGTTCGCTACGGGTTCCGGATTCAGGAAGTTTGCCGCAACGTACAGAATGCGGTCAAGAATGCCATCGAAACGATGACCGGTCTCAAGGTTGTTCAGGTCAACATCTCCGTAAACTCGATCGTTTTTGCAAAAGAAACGCCTGTGGAGCCTCCGAAGCCCGAGAATCGCGTAAAGTGATCGATCTGTCGAAGCCTAAGCTTCGGCAGAAACTTGCGGACAAGCATGGGTAAGAGGTGCTTTTCATGAAGCGTTCGGTTGGGATCCTGTGTGGGATTCTTGCTTTTCTGACGGCGATATTCGGCATAAGCCTGCTTCTGATCGCGATCGGCTGGCCGATATCTGCGGAGCGTTTGCAGGAACTGATCGCATCCGTACGGCAGATGCCGTCGGTTTTGCTGTTGATTCTTGCAGCGTTGGTACTGATCGCGATTTCAGTATTCATCATGTACGGATTGATCGGAGCGCATTTCAACCGCAAAACGTCTGCGGTGCTCGAAAAAAACGAGTTCGGAGAAACTTCTGTTTCGTTTGAAGCGCTGTCGCGGATTGCAGAGCGCGCAGCAAAGACGAGACCGGACGTGCGTTCCTGCAAAACGAAAGTCTATGCGGTCGGGAACAGCGTCAGGATAGAAGTGCGCGCGGTGACAGCGCCGACGGTTTCACTGCTGGAACTGACGCATGCGCTGCAGAATGACATCGCGCAGGCGATTGCGGACCAATGCGGAAAGACAATCGGAACCGTTGACGTTTCGGTTGACCAGACGGATCCTTCACAGGGAAGAGCGTAATGAAACGGAGGTTGGAGAAAAAATGAAAGAATTTTTCCAGAACCATAAATGGGCAGTGATGCTGAGCATTCTTGCGCTGATCATTGTTTTGCTGATCTATTTGATCGGATGGTGGACGCTGCTCGCAGGCGTTTTGGTTGTGATCGCGATCTTTTTCGGACGAATGATCGACCGCGGCGGATTGGAAGCCGTTAAGGATTTTTTCCGTAAATTGTTCAGAGGGAAACGGGCATGAGTCATACTTTATCGAGAGAAATTGCAATGAAGCGTCTCTATGCGGAGACGGTCGGCGGCGTGGATACCATGGAAGACGCCATCGAACAATCCGAACGTGAAATGCTTTCGGAGGAGGATGCGCTGTTTTCCGATCGTCTGTATGAAGGCGTTCATGCGCATCGAACGGAGATCGATGAGGAGATCTCGGCACATGCAAAGGACTGGTCCATCGAGCGAATCGCAAAGGTCGATCTTTCGATTCTGCGCATTGCGGTGTATGAACTGCTGTACGAGAAGAGCATTCCGGTCGGCGCAACCGTGAATGAAGCGGTTGAACTCGGAAAGGAATTCGGGGGAGAAAAATCAGCAGGGTTCATCAACGGCGTGCTCGGCGCCGTGGCAAAGGTGCATTGAGCATGCACGAACCCTTGTACCTCGGAATCGATACGAGCTGCTACACGACATCGGTCGCATGTACAGACGGAAAGAGCATCGTCTTTTCAAAGGGGACGATGCTTTCCGTAGCTTTTGGAGATCGCGGGCTCAGACAGTCGGAAGGACTGTTCCAACACGTTAAGCAGCTTTCACCGCTGCTTTGTGAAATGTTTTCCGAAATAGACAGGAACGCGATCGCGGGGATCTCCGTCAGTGCGACGCCTACCTCGCAGGAAAACAGTTACATGCCGGTCTTTCTTGCGGGGCTTAAGCAGGCAGAAACGCTTGCCGCAGCGCTGAACGTGCCGCTGATCCGCACGGACCACCAGAGCGGACATATCCGCGCCGCACTGTTCGGAAACGAGAACCTTCTGGAACGGGAACGGTTCTTTGCGGTTCATATCAGCGGAGGAACGACGGATCTGCTTCTTGCAGAGCCGCATCGGGACGCACCGTACCGGATCGAGCAAGTCGGATGTTCGACCGATCTTCATGCCGGGCAGTTTGTGGATCGCGTCGGCGTCGCGCTCTCGCTGCCGTTCCCGGCGGGCAGACACCTTGAAACGCTTGCCGCCCGGGCAGAAAACAAGGATGTGAAGCTTCCTGCTGCCGTAAAGGGGACAAGCTGTTCGTTTTCCGGCGCCGAATCCGCAGCGCAGCGGCTGCTTCATACTGTGCCGGACACGGAACTTGCTTACGGCGTTTACGACTGCCTTGCGCGTACGTTGTCAAAAATGTTTGCGAACGCAGCTGCGATCCACGGCGATCTGCCGTTTCTTATCTGCGGCGGCGTAGCGTCGTCACAGCTTTTGAGAACGCTTCTGAAAAAGCGTTTTCGGGGCAAACTGTATTTCGGCAGACCGGAGCTGTCAAAGGACAACGCTGTCGGCGTCGCGCTTCTCGGCGCAGATAGGAGCAAAATATGGAATCATTGAAACCGGTGTTTTCGGTGCACGAACTCAATGAATACATTGACATCCTGCTCGGCGTCGATCCGAATTTGAAATCACTTGCGGTGGAAGGCGAGCTCGAAGGCGTCAAGCGCCACCCGACCGGACATATGTATTTCATGCTGAAGGACGAGCTTTCATCGGTCAGCTGTGTGATGTTTCGGCAGAATGTCGCAGGACTTCGATTTCTGCCGAAGGACGGACAGCACGTACGGCTTACGGGAAGGGCGTCGCTGTATCCGCGGGACGGCCGTTTTCAGCTGGTGGCGAGCGGACTTGTGCTGCAGGGAACAGGTTCTCTGTATGCCGCGTTTGCCGCATACAAGGAGAAACTGGAACGGCTCGGATGGTTTGACGCCGCCGTGAAGAAGCCGATTCCGCTGCTTCCGAAAGCGGTCGGACTTGTTACAAGCGCGGGCGGTTCCGTACAGCACGACGTATATAACGTTACGGAACGTCGTTTTCCTTCCATGCCGATCGTGTTTTATCCGACAGCGGTGCAGGGACCCGGCGCGGCGCAGGAAATCGCAGACGCGATTGATCGTGCCGACGCGGAGAAGCGGTGCGACGTTCTGATCGTCGGACGCGGCGGCGGAAGCATGGAAGATCTCTGGGCATTCAATGAACCCGCGGTCGTCGAAGCGATTCACCGCTGTTCGATTCCGGTGATCTCGGCGGTCGGGCACGAAACAGATTTTTCCATCAGCGATTTTACGGCGGATCTGCGCGCGCCGACGCCGTCCGCAGCTGCAGAGCTTGCGGTACCGGAACGCAGCGTGCTCGTTTCGACGATACGATCGCTTGAGAACCGCCTCAGCAATGCACTGGCAAACGGCGTTCGTGCCAAGCACGACCGGCTAAACCTCCTTTGGAGCGATGCCGTGCGTCTGCGGCTGCACCGAACGGCGGAACAAAAGCGAATGGCATTGGATGATGCACAGGAAAGACTCCTGCGTCATTGCCGGAACTGTATTGATACAAAGCGCAACCAGCTTGAGCGCGAAACAGCGCGTCTTACGGCATACAGCCCGCAAAAGACATTGGAACGCGGATTTGCGCTGATTCAGAATGATTGCGGGCACATCGTTTCATCTTCTCAGGAAATTGAAACGGGCGATGCAGTTTCGATCCGCTTTACGGACGGGGCGGCGTTTGCAAGGATTACCGGAAAGGAAACAGTATGAGCAAACAGACTTTTGAAGAAAAACAGAAGCAGCTGGAAGAAATCGTTGAAAAGCTCGAAAGCGGAAATGCGCCGCTTGAGGAGATGATCCGTATGTTCGAGCAAGGCGAAGCGTTGTATAAAGAATGCGCAGACATGCTCGACGCATATGAAAAACGGCTGAATGAGATCGATAAGGAGAACGCGTAATGCACGAAACGGAACGCATTGAAAAAGCGCTGAAGGCGTTTATGGATGCGGACGATTCCGCGGCGCTGCTGAACGAAAGCATGCGATACAGCCTTCTGGACGGCGGCAAGCGCGTGCGTCCCCGGCTGCTGCTTTTGATCTGCTCTATGCTGGGAGGAAGGGAAGCGGACGCCATGCCGTTTGCGTGCGCGCTTGAGATGATCCATTGCTATTCGCTGATTCATGACGATCTGCCGTCGATGGACGATGATATGATGCGTCGCGGAAAACCGTGCAGTCATGTGAAATTCGGCGAAGGCAACGCCGTCCTTGCGGGGGATGGACTGCTGACAAAGGCAAGCCTTGTCCTTGCGTCCCAAACCGGGTTTGACGACGCCAAGCGTGCGATTCTGCAAGGCGCATATGCCATGGTAAGCGGACAAAGCGACGATCTGAACATGACCGAACGCAGCGCTGAGGTGTTGGAACGGATCCATCTCAACAAAACAGGCGCATTGTTCCGTGCGGCTTGTGCTGCCGGCGCATATCTGTCCGATCCTTCCAAAGCGGAGGACATGCGCATTTTCGGCGATACGCTCGGTTTGCTCTTCCAGATGACGGACGATTTGCTGGATGAGGAGAAAGACCGTGCGGAAGACAAACTGACCTATGTGACTCTCTACGGAAGAGAGAAGACAAAAGCCTATATCGAGGAGGCATACTGCCGTGCGGAAGAGATTCTTTCTGCATATTCCGGTGAAGCGGCGGATGCGCTTCGAACCTTGATATCGGCATTACGGAGTCGAACGTATTGATATGAATTATCCGATTTTGGACAGCATCAACGGAATTAAGGACCTGAAAGCGCTGGATGAAAAACAGCTTCCTGCGCTTTGCGATGAACTGCGCGCGTTTTTAATAGAACACGTTTCACAGACCGGCGGACATCTTGCGTCCAGTCTCGGCGCGGTCGAGCTGATCGTCGCCATGCACTATGTATTTGACAGCCCGGAGGATAAACTTGTCTTTGACGTGGGACACCAATCCTATGTGCATAAGATTCTGACGGGAAGAAAGGACGCATTTTCGACGCTGCGTCAGGAAAACGGAATCTCGGGCTTTCCGAAATTCAGCGAAAGCGAGCACGATGTTTTCAATACAGGGCATGCAAGCACTTCGATTTCAGCAGCGCTCGGCATGGCGCGCGCGATGCGGCTGAAGGGAGACAGGCACATGGCGGTCGCACTGGTCGGCGACGGCGCAATGACCGGAGGATTGTCCTTTGAAGCGCTCAACGATGCGGGGCAGGACAAGCTGCCGCTTTTGATCGTGCTGAACGACAATCAGATGTCCATCTCAAAGAACGTCGGCGGGCTCAAAGACTCCTTGACGACGATGCGAACCAACCGGACCTATAACGCATTCAAACGCTGGCTGACAGGCGTTCTTGAAACCAGCAGATTCGGACAGTATCTCAGCAGGCACATGGAGCATTTCAAAAACCGTGCAAAGCGGTTTTTGGCACCGAACCTGCCATTTGAGGAATTCGGGATCCTGTATCTCGGACCGATTGACGGACATGACGTTCGCAAGGTTGTGAAATACTTACGCCGGTGCAGAGAACTGAATAAGCCGATGATCCTTCACGCAATCACAACAAAAGGCAAGGGTTACCCGTTTGCCGTAGAGAATCCGGAGAAATTTCACGGGATCGCACCGTTTGAAATCATGACCGGAAAGGTCAGCTCGGAACGGCAAAAGACCTGCTCTGAGATTTTCGGCGAAACCATGCTGCGCCTTGCGAAAGAGAACGACAAACTGATCGCAATCACCGCCGCGATGCCGAGCGGAACGGGACTGACGGAGTTTGCAAAAACATATCCGGACCGGTTTTTCGATGTCGGAATCGCCGAAGCGCATGCCGTTACCATGGCGGCGGGTCTTGCGCGCGGCGGCTTACGTCCCGTCGTCGCCGTCTATTCTTCGTTTCTGCAGCGCGCGTTCGATTCCGTTCTGCATGACGTATGTCTGCAGAATCTTCCGGTTGTGATGGCAGTTGACCGAGCGGGGCTGGTCGGATCGGATGGGGAAACGCATCAAGGCGTCTACGATCCGGCGTTTCTTTCCGCCATGCCGAACCTTGCGGTGTATTCGCCGTCGTCGCAGAGCGAGCTTTCGGCAATGCTTGAAATGGCTGTTTCGCGTAAAGAGCCGGCGGTCGTACGATATCCGCGCGGATCGCTCCCGGACGTTCCCTTAAAAACGAAACTGTATTTCGGAGAATGGGAGATTGCCGAGCCCATGCGCGATACCGTAATCGTTGCGCACGGAACGCTGCTTCCGCTTGCCAGATGGATCGCAAAGAAAAACGGAACAGGTCTTGTGAATGCGCGGTTTCTGCAGCCGATGGACGAGGAGATCATCCATTTCTTCCGTGAAAACAATACAAGAATTCTCGTCATGGAAGAAAATACGGTCTCGCTCGGAGAAAAGATTGCGCTTGCGGCAAATCCGTGCCGCGTGCGTTCCGTTGCGATTCCGACCGAAGCGATCCCACAGGCATCCGTGCAAAGACAGCGGGAACGGTACGGGTTTACAGAGGAAAACATAACAAAGGTTTTGAAGGAACTCATGGAGGAAGCATGACGAAGGTGCGTCTGGATATCGAGATGGTCCAAAGGGGACTCTGTCCCTCGCGCGAAAAAGCACGCGCGTTGATTCTTGCGGGCGAGGTTCGCGTAAACGGAATCAAAGCAGAAAAGGCGGGGCAGGAAATACCGCCCGAAGCTGAGATTGCCGTGATCGAAGATGCGATTCCGTTTGTCAGCCGCGGCGGGCTGAAGCTCGATAAAGCAGTGAAGACGTTCCCGATCGATCTCACCGGACGTGTCTGTGCGGATATCGGTGCATCGACCGGCGGATTTACGGACGTCATGCTGAAAAACGGCGCAAAGCATGTTTATTCGATCGATGTGGGATACGGACAGCTGGATTGGTCTCTGCGCAACGATCCGCGCGTGACGGTCATGGAACGGACGAACGCACGCTTCATGACGCCGGATTGGTTTTCGGACCCGATTACGTTTGCTTCGATCGACGTGTCTTTTATCTCGCTGCGCCTGATTCTGCCGCCGCTGCTTCTGAGCCTTCAAGACGGCGGAGAAGTTGTTGCGCTCATTAAGCCGCAGTTTGAAGCTGGTCGTTCCGAGATCGGAAAAAACGGCGTGGTGCGCGACGCGGCGGTTCACGAGCGGGTTATCCGGGATATGATCGCGTTTGCCGACGAAATCGGATTTTGTGTTTCCGGTCTTTCCTTTTCCCCGATCACGGGGCCGAAAGGAAACATAGAGTTTCTTTTATACATGCAAAAGTGCGGTACCAAAAACGACGCATCCTTGCATAAAATCTCGGAAACGATCCCTGAAATTGTGAAAAATGCCCATTCTATAGGCAAAAACAGTTAAAGTTTATTCATAATTATCTTGCCATTTCCGAGTTTCGCCTGTATAATAATTGTACAATATTCACAAGTGGGAGGCTGCGCTATGCACCTTGTATTTGCAGTGCATGCCGGAAAGGCGTCACTTGCATCCGCTTGTCGTCGATTGATGAGAACTGCCGAAGAAGCGGGTTTTTCCTGTTCTGTGCTGGATGCAGACAAATCTGTCCCGGAAGGCAGCACCGCCATTGTTGCCGTTGGCGGAGACGGGAACTTTATCCGCACGGCGCATACAGCCTGCAAATACGGGCTGCCGCTGTTCGGTGTGAATTGCGGACGGATCGGGTTTTTGACCGAATGGACGGAAGAAGGCTTTTCGGAAGCGCTTCGGCTTCTGTCCGAATGCGCTTACACAATCGAAGAACGTCCTATGCTGTCCGTATGTGTGAACGGCGAAACCGAGCGAAACTGCTTCAACGATCTGCTTGTCTATAAGCACTCGTTTTCGGGCGTCATGCAGATCACGCTTGCGATCAACGGTCAGGAAACCGGGAATCTGTTCGGAGACGGTCTCGTCATTTCCACATCGATCGGCTCGACGGGGTATTCTTTATCGGCGGGGGGACCGATCCTTGCCGACGGACTTGAAGCAATGATCGTCACACCGATCTGTGCGCATACGCTGCATTTTCGTCCCGTGGTTTGCTCGCTGGATTCGAGCATTTCCATCGTAATGGACGGGAAGGGCGTCCTTGCCGCAGACGGAGACCGGTTCCGCTCCGTTTCACGCGGAGACAGGATTACGGTCACAAGATCGAATCAATCGGTAAAGCTGATGACGTTTCGTCATCGTAATCTGTTCCGGTTGATCTCGGAAAAATTGAATTGAACTGAGGTATTGGAGTCATGAAACCAAAGAGACATGCAATGATCCTGAAGCTGATTGCTGCAGAGAATGTCGAAACACAGGAGGAGCTTGCCGCACTTTTGAGCGCGCAGGGGTTTAACGTCACGCAGGCAACCGTCTCCCGCGACATCAAGGAACTGCGCCTGATCAAGGTGCTGACCGGCGAAGGACGTTATAAATATGCAACCGTGGAGAAAGCCGAATCCGATTTGCAGGAGCGCTTTATCCGTTTGTTCAGCAACTGTGTCGTTTCGATCACGTCCGCAGGAAACTTGATTGTCGTAAAGACGATGGCAGGAAGCGCTGCCGTTGCGGCGGAAGCGATCGATTCCATGAAGTGGCCGGAGATCGCCGGATCCATCGCCGGGGACAATACGGTTTTCGTCGCCGTTCGGGAAGGAAAGAACGTTTCCGACATCATTAAGAAGTTCCAGAAAATGATGAAATAACGGAGGGCATTGTGCTCACTCGTTTACAAGTTACGAATATTGCTTTGATAGATAAGTCCGACATTGCTTTCGATGCGGGCTTTTCTGTATTGACCGGCGAAACAGGCGCAGGCAAATCCATTCTGATCGAATCGGTTAGCTTTGTACTCGGCGAACGCGCAAGCCGTGAGAGCATCCGTACCGGCGCGGAAAAAGCCTGTGTTGAAGCGACATTCTTGCTTTCGCAAGATTCTCCTGTTTTTGACTATCTCAGACAGCAGCAACTCGACAACGGGGAAGAACTGGTTCTGTATCGAGAGCTTTCGCTCAGCGGCAGAAACGTATGCCGCGTCAACGGTACGCTTGTCAGCACGACCGAACTGAAAGCGATCGGCGATCTTTTGGTCGACCTGCACGGACAGCATGCGCATCAATCTCTTTTGAATCCCGAAACGCATCTCGAACTGATCGATGCATATGCGAAAAGTGATTCGGACGGACTGAAGACCAAAACCGAAGAGGCGCGGCAGACCGCGCTAAAAGCAAAGCGTGACCTCGAGATTCTGAAGAACGGGATACTTGAGCGTGAACGCCGCATTGACGCTCTCCTGTTTCAGATTCAGGAGATCGATGCAGTGTCTCCGGTCGAGGGGGAAGAGGAGCAGCTCGAAGCGGACCGGCTTCGCATGCGCAATGCGGAAGAGATTGTTGACGGGCTGAATACGGCATATGATGCATTGTTCGGTGAAGGCGGCGCGCTTTCGACACTGACAGACGCGCGTGATTCCTTGAACAGGATCGGCGCATATGATGAGAATTACCGAAAACTGTCCGAACGTACGGACGACGCGTATTTTTCATTGGAGGACGTTGCTTACGAACTGCGCGACAGCCGCGACGCGTTCCGTTTCGATCCTTCGCTGCTGGAACAGACGGAGAGCCGCCTTGCGTCTCTGCAGAATCTGAAGCGCAAATACGGCGCAACGGTCTCGGAAATCCTTGCATACCGCGAGAAGATCGGCAAGGAATACCGGATTCTGAATGACGGTGAAAACCGTGTCGAAGAATTGGAAAAGACATACAGGCAGGCAGTGGAACGCTTCGGACGTGAGGCAAAGCGGCTTTCGGAACGCCGGAAATGCGCTGCAAAAAAACTCATGGATGAAACCGTTCGCGAACTGTCCGAGATGGGGATGCCGCACGCCGTCATGGAAACACAGTTTACGGAGATTCCGTCCGAGATGCTTGCGGAAACGGGAATCGACGAAGCTGCATTTCTGCTGTCGGCAAACCGCGGAGAACCGGTCAAACCGCTTGTCAAGGTTGCAAGCGGAGGCGAGATGTCGCGCATCATGCTGGCGATAAAGGCTGCGCTTTCGGATGCGGATCGCATCGAAACGCTGATCTTCGACGAGATCGACACCGGTATCTCGGGCATGGTCGCAAATGCGGTCGCCGAAAAAATGCGTGCCCTGGGGCGAAAGCATCAGGTGCTGTGCGTCACGCATCTTCCGCAGATCGCGGCACACGCCGATACGCAATACGTCGCATATAAGTATTCCGACGCGGAAAAGACGCACAGCGTTACACGCCGTCTGACCGAAGCGGAACGTGCGAAAGAGATTGCGCGGATCATGGGCAGCGGAGAAGACGATACGGCGGCGATGGAACACGCAAAACGCTTGCTGAAAGCAGCAAAAGAATAAACATATCCATTATAAAGACCTTCGATCGGCACACGACGGTGTACGACAGGAGGTTTTTTTGTATGCTTTTTTATGGATCGGCACACGATAACAAAAAGGAGTTGACGATGATGAAACGATTGCTGCGTGCGCTTTGCACGTGTCTTGCTGTACTTTTGATCGGATGGTACTGCCTTCCGCAGGTCTATCGCGTTTTACATCTTCCGGAACATGCGGAAGTAACGGAAGAGTGGAGCGCGCCTGCGCTTCGGATCGATACGGGATCCGCACTCCCTGCGAGGGAAAGCGGCGACGAACGGCTGAGCGACGGGTCGATGCGCATTTCACTCTTCGGATTGATCCCGCTCAAGACGGTGTCCTCGAACATTTCATCCGGCACGGTTCTTCTCGGCGGACAGGCGATCGGCGTCGTGCTGAAAACCGAAGGAGTGCAGATCGTCGGATTTGAGAAGATACCGACGGCGCACGGAACGGTCTGTCCGGCGATTTCCGCAGGTCTTAGGGAAGGGGACATGATCTGCTCGGTAAACGGAACCAAGGTGACGGATTCGGACATGTTTTCGGTGCTGTGCGAAGAAGCGGACCGATGTGTGCTGTCATGCCTGCGGGACGGGGAAGCATTTTCGGCAAACGTCATTCCTGAGACAGACTCCAACGGAATGAAACGAATCGGTGCATGGGTACGGGACAGCACATCCGGGATCGGAACGCTGTCCTTTTACGATTCGGAAAGCCGTGTCTACGCCGCTCTCGGACATGGGGTAACAGACGTCGATACACAAAAGCTGATATCTCCCGCGGCAGGTTTTTTGACGGAAGCAAGGATCACAAGGATCCGCAAAGGAGACGGAAACACTGCAGGGGAACTGATCGGTGATTTTTCGGTACATTCGAAGGATGCGATCGCAACGGTGGAACGCAATACTCGGTTCGGAATCACCGGAAAGCTCGAAGCATTTCACGATATCAATCCGAGAGCCGTCTCTATCGCACCGAGCGGCGCTGCGCACAAAGGCGACGCGTATATTCTGTCGACGGTTGACGGGTCGGTTACGGCGTATTCGGTTGAGATCATCCGCGTAGACATGCAATCTGCTCCGGAAACACGCGGAATGATGATCGAGATCACCGATCCGGAGCTTCTTGAAAAAACAGGCGGAATAGTGCAGGGTATGAGCGGAAGTCCTCTGATTCAGGACGGACGGCTGATCGGTGTCGTAACGCATGTGTTTCTAAGCCGGCCGACCCGCGGATATTGTCTGTATGCAGAGTGGATGGCGGAAGCTTTGCTGCAAAATCGATAATTGTTCACAGAATTACCCCGTTTCGAAACATTTCATCTATAGATTTTTCCCGGATTTTCCTCCACAATAAATGCGGAAGAGAGGGGGGATAATCAATGAAAGTGATGCTTTTGACAAGCGATCCGGAGCGGTCGGGCAGGTTCCGGGAGGCTTCAAAAAATACGGAACGGATTCGTCTCGTGACGGTACGAAATGCCGGACAAATGCTGGAACAGCTGTTTCGGGAACCGTTTGACGCATTGATTGCGGACGAACCGTGCGTTGCGCATCCGCATATTCGAAAATGCCCGGTTCTTTGGCCGAACCAGATGTATTTGCTGCTGCATGAACCAATGCTGTCCTGTCCGGTTCCGGCATCGATAACGTACTGCTTTTCCGACGCAGTTGAGCCCAAACGCGTCTTTTCGATGATCGAATCTTTGCCGGGCGGACAAATAAGGCGGAACGATACGGAATGCAGGATTTCACATTTTCTTCAGCAAATGTCGGTTCCGGTTTCTCTCGGAGGGTTTGATTATCTCAGGGAAGCGATACGGCTGATGCTCATGCGGGAACATCTTACAGACGTGCAATCACTGAACGCACTGTATGATGTACTTGCAGGTATGACGGGAGTCAGTGCGCCGATGACAGAGCATGCGATCCGGCATGCAATCGATGCGGCATGGATGCTGGCAGAGCCGGAAGAGCTCGAAAACCTGTTCGGAGATACCGTGGATTCGGAACGCGCCGCACCGTCGAATGCAGCGTATCTGTTCCGAGCAGCGGATCATATCAGAATGCATCGAGAGGAGGATAATAATAAGATGACAATGGAAGAAATGCAGGAGATGGAGGATGCGCTTCGATCGGTATATCACGATTACGACGCATTGCTGAACGGAACGATCAATGCGGTCATGCATGCACTGTGCGTTCCTGCGAAACTGTTGGGGTACCGTTACATCTTTCTTGCAGTACGGTTTATTCGGACAAGACCGCCGAAGCTGCGGTCTACCACAAAGAAAGAACTGTATCCGTATATCGAGCAATGTATGAATACGACGAAGCCGATGATTATGCGGACAATGCATTATGCAATCGAACAGGCATGGGAACGCGCGGATCCGGACGTTCTGTATTCCTATCTCGGTCTGCGCGGGAAGAACCGGAAAGACCCGCCGTCCAATCTTGAATTTGTCTATCTGATCGCGGAACGGGTACGCCTGATTATCGGGGATCCTCTGTGGGAAGAACACTATCAACGGGTACTCAAGGAAATAAGAAAGAAGTATCCTTGGCTAAACTGATTGACGAACCACGGTCGTCTGTGGTAAAATCGTATAAAATCTGAGGACAGAGGTGTTCAAATGAAAAAGAGAGTCATTCTGATTGTTCTTGACAGCGCCGGCATCGGAGCACTGCCCGATGCAGCGGATTTCGGCGATGTCGGTGCAAATACCATCTGCAACATCTTCGAAAAACGCGGACAGCTCAACGTTCCCAATATGCGGAGGCTCGGACTTGCGTACATCGACGGATGCAGACTTCCGAAAGAGGGAGAGGAACTGATCGGTAGTTATTGCAAATGTGCAGAGCAGACGCATGCAAAGGATACGACCTGCGGACATTGGGAGATTGCGGGTCTGGCCTTGGACGAAGCTTTTAAGACCTATCCGCACGGTTTTCCGAAAGAATTCATGGATGCGTTTGAAAAACGCATCGGACGCGGCACCCTCGGAAATGTGGTTGCAAGCGGCACGCAGATCATTCAGGAGCTCGGGGACGAGCACGTCCGCACAGGCAAGCCGATTATATATACAAGTGCAGACAGTGTGTTTCAGATCGCTGCACATGAGGAGATCATTCCGCTTCCGGAGCTGTACCGCATCTGCGAGATCGCGCGTGAAATGCTTACGGGCGAATATCTTGTCGGACGTGTAATCGCAAGACCGTTTCTCGGAGGAAACGGAGACTATAAGCGTACCGAAAACCGCAGGGACTATGCGGTTGCACCGTTCAAAGACACGATCCTTGACGCGCTTACGGAAAAGGGCAAGGACGTCGTCGGCATCGGCAAGATCGAAGATATCTTCTGCCACAGGGGCATTACGACCGTCGATCATACGAAGAACAATCCGGACGGCATTCGCGCGACACAGCGTTTTCTGGATGCTGGGACGGGAGATTTCATCTTCACGAATCTGGTAGATACGGACATGCTCTACGGGCACAGGAACGACTGGGAAGGCTATGCCAAAGCGCTGGAGTATTTCGACGCACATCTTCCGGAGATGTATCTTTCCATGCGGGAAGGCGATATTCTGATGGTCACGGCAGACCACGGTTGTGATCCGACTTTCCCCGGAACGGATCACACGCGCGAATACATTCCGCTTCTGATCTGCGGACAACATATCAGACACGGGGTGAATCTCGGCGTACGCAAACAGTTTTCGGACATCGGAGCGACGGTCTACGAATACCTGACCGGAGAACAATGGCGGGAAGGCGAATCATTCTTAAAGGATATCTGGGAGGATTGATTATGGAAGACATCATGAGTATCATCAACAATGCTGTTGCGCTTTTAAAGGAAAAAGGCGCGGATAAGGCGAAGATCGGATTGATTCTCGGCAGCGGACTCGGCGATTATGCGGAAACGCTCGAGAACAAGCGGTTCGTGAACTATGCGGACATCAAGGGGTATCCGGTATCCGGTGTTATCGGACATAAGAATCGTTTTGTGATCGGCGAAAAATACGGAAAAACGGTCATTGCCATGCAGGGCAGATTCCACTATTATGAGGGTTATCCGCAGGCCATGCTTTCGCTCGGCGTTCGTACCATGAAAAAGCTCGGCGTGGAAAAGCTGCTGGTGACCAATGCGGCAGGCGGTGTGAACATGAACTTCCATGCGGGCGATCTGATGCTGATAACAGATCATATCAATCTTTCAGGAAGCAATCCGCTGATCGGAAAGAATTTGGACGAATTCGGACCGCGGTTCCCGGACCAGAGCAACGTTTACGACAAGGATCTTCGTGCAAAGATGATCGAGCTTTGCAAGCGCCGCGATATTCCGATGCAGGAAGGCGTCTATCTGATGATGTCCGGTCCCTGTTACGAAACACCCGCGGAGATTCGTATGGCGCGAATCATCGGAGCGGACGCTGTCGGAATGTCGACAATTCCGGAAACCATGTGTGCGGCGCATTGCGGAATAAAGGTCGTCGGAATCAGTCTGATAACGAATATGGCGGCAGGCGTTTTGGATCAGCCGCTGTCGCACGCAGAGGTTACGGAGACGGCAGCAAAGGCGACGGTACGGTTTACCGCGCTGGTCGATCTGATTCTCAATGAAATCTTCTGAACACGTACTGTTGCAAAGATTTCACAATCGAGTATTGACGAAAGCTGCGTTTTTTCGTATAATATCGAAAGACATAGGAAAGGAATCTGAATTATGCTTTTGAATGCCATTCAATCTGTTCTTTGTGCAGATACGTCCGCACTCAGCTGCTTAGGCGGCGGCGCAAGCGGATCGGGCGCAGGCAGCTGCGGACAGGGCGGCAGCCTGATGACAATGCTTCTCCCCCTTGCCATGGTCGTTGTGCTGCTTGTGGTTATGATCATTCCGCAGCGCAAGCGCGATAAGAAGGTCAAGGATATGCTCAGTTCTCTGAAGCAGGGCGACCGTGTACGTACCATCGGCGGCATCTACGGAACGATCTCTTCGATCAAAGACGACGTCATTATTCTGTCGGTCGGTCCCGACAAGGTCAAGCTCGTCTTTGCACGCGGCGCGATTTCGCAGGTGGAAGACGCGGGCGTTGAGAACACCATGACTGAGGAAGTAAAGGATTAATCAGCGTTTCATCAAAGCCCGGATCGGATCCGGGCTTTTTTCTTTGACAGGAACGGCGGACCGTAAGAATCGGTATGAAAGTGAAATCGGAACGGAAACATAATCGGAAACACATCGCGCTCCTTTGGGTGTGCGGTGTGTTTATCTTTGTCGTGATTGCCGTTTTGATCCATTACCGCGGCGTCAAAGCGGTTAAGAAGTACGAGCTCGGCGATACAATCAAAGCGGCAGACTTTACACAGCGCGATGCTGCGTTCGATCCCGAATCTGAAAAACTGCCGATAGGGTGGCATGTCCGGATCCTTCGGATCGGTGGAGTGCCGACACCTGTTTTGGTACATGTTGTCGACACGACCGCTCCGACTGCCGAACCGCTTCCGCAAACCGTACCGCTCGGCACACATCCGCAGCCGGATGCTTTCGTTTCAACCGTCAAAGATGCGGATATTGTTCGCGTTTCCTATGACAGCGTTCCTGCTTTCGATACGGAGTGGGCAGGTTCGATCCGAATCGTGCTGACAGACAGGACAGGAAACCGAAACACGGTTGACGTACCGGTATCCGTCCGTGCGACGGTCGAGTCTCTGACCGTTGAAGCGGGAGACGATCTGCCGTCGCCGGAACAGTTTCTGCTTCCCGGGGTGAAAGGGAAACCGGCAGAACCGATCGATCCGTCGGTCATACATCATGTCGGAACATATCCGATCACATTTTGGGTCAATAACGGCGTCGTTTCGCAAACCCGATTGATCGTTGTCGACACGGTTGCGCCGAAGGCAGAGGAAACGCTGCTTTTGATTTCGCCCGGCGAAACGACCGAGGCGAATGATTTTGCAGTGAACACAACGGATCAGACCGATGTCGTCTGTTCTTATGTGACGGAACCGGATTATACAAGCAGAGACGTACAGTCGGTCGTTGTACGGTTGACGGACGAAGGCGATAACTCCGTCGAAATCGAAAGCAAACTGCTGATTACCGGCATAACGCCGAAGACCATTGAAGCGAGGGACAGTATCCTTACACCTGATGATTTCGACAACAGGGATATGCAGTCTTTCACGGTAGAACCTTTCATTCCGAACAGACAGGGGACCTATACGGTCGGCGTTACGATCGACGGAATTCCGGAAACCATGATCGTCTCGGTTGTGGATACGACGCCTCCCGTGTTGACGGCAAAAAACCTGAGCGGACAATCTCTGTATGCCTGCCATAATTACCGCCCGGAGGATTTGTTCGAGGCAGAGGATATTTCGCCGGTGACCATGACGTATGCGAAAGAGCCGAATCTCAGAAAATCCGGACGTCAGACTTTTACCGTAACGGCAAGAGATGCATCCGGAAACGAAACAATCGCATCCCGATCGGTTTATTTGAAATCGGATAAGAAATCACCGCATATCTACGGTGCGCTTGACCGCGTTTGTTACGTAGGAGAGACGATTTCTTACCTTGCCGACGTGTATGCAATGGACGATATCGACGGGACGGTGGAGGTAACGGCAGAATCCGACGTTGATACGCAGAAACCCGGAACTTATCGCGTTGTCTATCGTGCAGAGGACGAGAGCGGCAACAAGGCAAAGGTGACCTGCAGGTTCACTCTCATCAAAAGAACGATTACCGAAGAGGAACTGCATGCTGTAACACGGCGTATTATGGAGGAGATCACGACTCCGGATATGGTTGACGCCGAAAAACTGAAAGCAATTTTCGACTATGTACAGGGCCGCATCGTTTATACGAACGGATCAAACAACAATTATACGGATTGGCATAAAGCGGCGTACGACGGGTATATGAACGGCAAAGGCGATTGTTTCAACATCTATGCGCTGACCCGTGCGCTTTTGGATGAAACAGACATTCATTATCTTTCTGTGGAGCGCATGAAATCGAGTTCCTGGAGAACGAGGCATTACTGGGTCATGGTCAACCTCGGAACCGGCTGGTATCATTTCGACCCGACAAGGACGCAAAAGCATCGCGTAGATTGCTTTATGTGGACCAAGGAAAAATGCGCTTACTACGACAAATACTGGCTCTTCGATCAGAGCGATTACCCTGCGATGGCCAAGACGCCGTTCGATTACGACGCGGTTGTGCAGATGGAACGCGACGGACTTTTACCGTAGTATAAATCGTACTCTTCGCCCCGGGATCTGCATAGAATGCAGCAAAGGGGGTGCAGACCTTGAACAAGCATAAAAGACGGAATCAAACCATATGGAAACCGCTGATTCGCGGCGCAGCCTCGGGAGCGGCTGTTCTGATCGTTTCGGTGCTGATCCTGACAGCGACGATTTATCTCGGATGGGTATCGGAAACCGCAATTCCGATCGGCAATATCATTATAAAAATCCTGTCTGCGCTTGCTGCGGGCATTGTGACCGGCATCGGAAGAGAACGCGCACCGTGGTTCTTCGGCGGATTTGCAGCCGTCATATGTCTGGCACTGTCCGTTGCGCTGATGTCAGTCTATCTCGGCTCTTTCCGCTTGAACTGGAATCTGCTTGCCGATCTGCTGCTGTGCTTTGCCGTCGGCTGCGCATCGAGCGCTGTATTTTTGAGACGCAAACAGGCATAAAAAGAACCGGATCCCCTTTGCTGCGGGATCCGGTTTCTCGTCACTGAATCAGATACGTGCGGACATCCTTGCGTAATAAAGCATTCGGCTTGCAAGTTCCGGCGTGAAATCCTTCTTTTCGGAACGCCAGCGCCAGCATCCGGTTGAGCTCGGATTGTTCATGCGGCAATCGTCGCCCAACCCGAGATAATCCTGCATCTGCAGAATTGCAAGCTCTGCAACGGAATTCAGAACGCCGCGCGCAAATCCGAACGGCATGCCCTCGCGTTCGTTGAGCCCAAGATAATCGACCGCAAAGGCGACGCATTCCGCAGGAGCGGTATCGACCCATCCCATAATCGGTGTGTTGTCGTGCGTGCCGGTATAGGCAATGCAGTGTACGGGATAATTGTGCGGAAGCTCGCGGGAATTGCCGCACGGATCAAAACCGAACTGCATGACGCGCATGCCGGGAAATCCGGAATCGGACAGCAGTTTTTTGACTTCCGGGGTCAGATAGCCGAGATCTTCGGCAATGATCGGAAGACCGGGGCATGCCTCTTTGACGGCACGGACGAGCTTCATGCCGGGACCGGGATACCATGCGCCGGGACGTGCATCCGCCGAACCGAACGGAACACCCCAGTAGCTCTCCAGACCGCGGAAATGATCGATACGAATCACGTCGAAACGCTCCGCGACGGCCTGCACACGACGACGCCACCATCTGAAACCGTCAGCTTCGTGTCTTGCCCAATCATAGATCGGGTTGCCCCAAAGCTGACCGAGTTCGGAGAAGTAATCCGGCGGCACACCGGCAACCAGCGTCGGGTTGTGACGCTCGTCCATCAGAAACAGATCCGGCTCCGCCCATACATCCGCGCTGTCGTGCGGAACATAGATCGGAATGTCGCCGATCAGTTTGATTCCGCGTTCCGAAGCATAGGCGTGCAAAGGCTTCCATTGCTTGTCAAACTCATACTGTATAAAGGACTGAAAGGCAATGTCTTCCTTCAGAAGCTCGGTATATCGTTCGATCGCTTCGGGCTTGCGATCCTGTATGTCGGGATCGGGCCATGTATACCATGCGGTGTTGTTGAAATGCGTCTTGACGGCACAGAACAACGCATACGTGTCGAGCCACCAGGCGTTTTCCCGGACGAATTCGGACATCTCGCTGCGATTGAAACGCTGAAAAGCTTTGCGCAGAACGGTATAGCGATTCTCCCACAGCTTGCCGTAATCGACGCGCGTCGGATCGTCGCCCCAATCGAGCGCACATTCCTCTTCGGTTAACAGCCCTTCCGCGATCAGAGTTTCGAGATCGATCAGATACGGATTCCCGGCATAAGTGGAGCTGCTTTGATACGGGGAGTCGGCATAACCGGTCGGGTTTACGGGCAGCATCTGCCAGTAGGTTTGACCGGCTGATTTCAGATAATCTACGAAAGCATACGCTTCTTTTCCGAGCGTACCGATACCGAACCGACCCGGAAGCGAGCTGATATGCATGAGAATACCGCAGGCACGTTTCATGATGGAATCCTTCTTTCTGAAATTAGGAAATTTATGTTTATATTTTATCACATTTATGCTATAATACAAGACAGAAATCATTCGTATACGCGTGAAAATAAATCGATTCGCGCAAAAGGAGTATTATGGAAAACAAAAACAGACTGTTGGTATCACCTGAAGTAGAGGATGCAATCAAAAAGGGACTTCCAATCGTTGCGATGGAAAGCACGATCATCTCACACGGCATGCCGTATCCGCAAAATGTGGAGACCGCATTGAACTGTCAGCGTATCTGCCGCGAAAACGGTGCGGTTCCGGCAACCTGCGCCGTGATCGGAGGAAAGCTTTGTGCAGGGCTTACGGACGAGCAGATCGACTATCTCGGGAGGGAAGGGCACAAGGTTACAAAGGCAAGCCGCAGAGATCTTCCGATGCTGGCGGCAAAAGGGATGGACGGTGCGACCACCGTTGCGGCAACAATGATCGTTGCGGCTGCAGCAGGAATCCGTGTGTTTGCCACCGGCGGAATCGGCGGCGTGCACCGCGGAGCGGAAACGACGATGGACATTTCGGCGGATTTGGAAGAACTTGCCGAGACGCCCGTCTGCGTCGTTTGTGCCGGAGCAAAGAGCATTCTCGATCTGAACCTGACCATGGAATACCTGGAAACGAAGGGGGTTCCGGTGATCGGATTCGGAACGGACGAGCTTCCAGCTTTCTATACAAGAAAGAGCGGAATCAGCGTTCCTTGGAGATCGGATGATCCGAAGGAGATTGCAGACGCAATCCGCGCATCGAAGGATCTCGGTTATCCCGGTGGAATGCTTGTTGTAAATCCGATTCCGGAAGAATACTCAATGGACGCCGATGTGATCAACAAGGCTATCGACGAGGCGATCGAGGAAGCAAAAGAACAGGGGATTAAGGGCAAGGAAACGACGCCGTTCCTGCTTGCAAAGATCAAGGATATCACCGAAGGATCGAGCCTTGATGCGAACATTCAGCTGGTGTACAACAACGTACGCCTTGCAGCAAAGATAGCGGCGAATCTATAAGATTTGTTCCGGTATCTGCCGTTTTTCTTGAAACAGATATTGCGAAAAAGAGAGGGAAGAGGTATAATATCAATAATATGTATTTGTGTTTGACGGAGACATTATGAAGAAACGGATTCTTGCATTTATTCTGTGCGTATGCATGTTCGCGACATGCTTTGCCTATTCTGTCGCCGACGGAGAACAATACGGGGATGTAAACGGAGACGGCAATATCTCGGTTTCCGATGCATCGCTTATTCTGCGCTATGTGGTGGGATTGGATAACAGAATGAAAACGCGCGGCAGAATGCGCGGCGATGTTGATATGAACGGCTCCGTCGATGCGGGAGACGCTGCTGCGATTCTTCGGCATATTGCAAAGCTGGAAACGATCAATCAAGTTGAAACGGACACGGAATTGCTCAAGCTTCTGCAAAAACAGTCTATGTTGGATAATGCCGATATACTGGAGTGGTCAACCCGGTTTATGCAATCAATCTCCAACGAAGACGTAAAGAGCGTATTCTATGCAGCTGCAACGTTTATCGGAACGCCTTACGGAAAAGAGACCGACGGAAAGCTGGATTGCAGTGCTTTCTTGAAAAAGGCGTTTGAGCTTGCCAACATTCCGAAAACGAAGTATCCCAGGAGCAGCAGCGACGGCACGCTGAACTGGTTTAAGACAAATCATCCGGAACAGCTTCATGAAACGGACGAGTTTTCATGGAAGGACTGGAAGCCCGGAAGCGTTTTGATCTATGTTAATCAGGTTACCCAAAAAGCCAACCACCTTTCGCTTTACGTCGGAGAAATTGACGGGATTCCGGTCGTCATGGAATCCCGCAGCGGCGGATGCGACGGCGTCCGAATCGGCAGGTTGATGGGAAGCTATTACAACTCAAAGTCTGAATATGTAGAGTTGACGCATTATGTAGATCCGCTCGGTTAAGGAGCCCCAAACGAAAAGCAGGCGATTCGCCTGCTTTTTTGCATGTCTGCTTATTCAATGCCGGTTGATGAATTCCGCGTTCAGATGATCCAGAACACCGCCGTAGGGGAGTGCGCCGTTGATGGCGCGCGCTGTGCAGCGGTTCAGATCCGCGAGCTTCATCGTGGAAAAGCCGTTCAGTTCGATTCGATACGGATGCGTCGTATTGCCGACGCTTTCACGGCTGCCGATTGTAAACCCGAGATGCGGCACTTCCGAAACAAAAGCGTCGCATGCCTCCTCCGATACAAACGCCATGGTCAGATGAATGCGGCGCACAAGATTCAAGTCGCCGTCTCTGCGCTGTACGGACTTGATATAAGCGGCGTTTTCAACGGATTGCAGCTTCGCATCGTCAGGGAACAAAAGCCGGTAATAGGTCGCATAATGCGGCTCAATGACATGTCCGCAGGTCACGCGCAGCTTAGATTCGGCACGGCAGATGGCGGAGACGCGATGAATCAGCGAATCGTCGGAGGTATAGAAATAATACTGGATCAGATCCTTCATGCCGATACCGCCGACAAAGATCGCAACGTCCCCGATCTGCTGGGCAAGGCGGTGCTGCAGCGCATTCGCATGACGTTCCTCTGCACGGGTAAACGCAGCAGCTTCGGGATTGATTGACGCGATGCTGACAAACACGAGCTGGGAATATGCCAAAGTGGGAAGCAGTTCCCAGTATTGCAGATCAACCTGAAAAACCGCTTCCCGACCATTCCATTCCCATTCGTATTTCAGCCAATCAGTCATGAATCAAAACAGCTTTGATCCGGCGTACGCCGCTGGAGGATGCTTCTTCTTTCTTAATCTCGAAGCGTCCGAGATCACCGGTGTTCTTTGCGTGCGGACCGCCGCAGATCTCCTTCGAGAAGCTGCCCATCGTGTAGACCTTGACTTTTTCACCGTACTTGCTCTCAAAGAGACCGATCGCGCCCTGCGCCTTTGCTTCGTCGACAGTCATCTCTTCACAGGTAATCGGGACCTTAGCTGCGATCGCTTCATTGACAAGGCGCTCGACCTCTTTGAGCTCTTCGGGGGTTACCTTGCGTCCGAAGCTGAAGTCAAAGCGCAGACGTTCCGCGGTGATATTGCTGCCCTTCTGAGAGACGGTATCGTCGTTCAGAACCTTACGGAGCGCTGCCTGCAGAAGATGCGTTGCGGAATGGAGCGCAGCAGTCGCTTCGCTGTTGTCTGCCAGACCGCCCTTAAAACGCTGTTCCGCGCCTGCCTGGGATTTCTTCTGGTGTTCTTCAAATGCCGCCGCAAAGCCCTTTTCGTCGACCGTAACGCCCTTTTCCCTGGCGAGCTCAACGGTGAGCTCAATCGGGAAGCCATAGGTGTCATAGAGATGGAAGGCGGAAACACCGTCGATCGCCTGTCCGTCGAGGTTTGCGATCAGCTTGTTGAATTCCTTAATGCCTTTCTTCAGCGTATCCGCAAAACGGTTCTCCTCTTTGCGGAGTTCGGTAAGGATCTTTTCGCGGTTGTCGATCAGCTCGCTGTAGACTTCGCCGTATTGGTCGATGATCTTTTCCGCAATCGTACAGAGCGCATAGCGCGGCATGTTGAGCTGCGACGCGAAGCGGATGCTGCGGCGGATGAGACGGCGGAGGATATAGCCCTGGTCGACGTTCGACGGCGTAACACCGCGCTGATCGCCGAGGATGAACACGGCGCAGCGAGTATGGTCCGCAATGATGCGGAATGCACGCGTCGTTTCGGGATCGTCGTGATACCCTTTGTGGGAAAGCTCTGCGATAAGACCGATGATGCCGGAAAACGCGTCTGTATCGAACACGCTCTCGACGCCCTGCAGCGTCGCGACGGTACGGTCAAGCCCCATCCCGGTATCGACGTTCTTTTGTTCAAGCGGTTCAAAGACGCCGTCCGCGACTTTGTTGTATTCCATGAAGACGTTGTTCCAGATCTCCAGATACTTATGGCAGTCGCAGCCCGCTTTACAGTCGGGGCCGCAGGGCTCTGCGCCGGTATCATAGAAGATCTCGGTGTCCGGACCGCACGGTCCGGTCTGACCTGCAGGACCCCACCAGTTGTTCTTTTTCGGCAGATACACGATGTGCGAGGGATCTGCGCCCATTTCGACCCAACGGTCGTGCGCAACGGTGTCGCGCGGCGCATCCTTGTCGCCCTCAAAGCAGGTGAAATACAGCTTGTCCTTCGGAATGCCGAGCCACTTTTCATCGGTCAGGAATTCCCAGGAATAAGCAATGCTCTCCTTCTTGAAATAATCGCCGAGCGACCAGTTTCCGAGCATCTCAAAGAATGTGCAGTGGGAAGCATCGCCGACCTCGTCGATGTCGCCGGTGCGGACGCATTTCTGCACGTCGCACAGCCGCTTTCCTTCGGGGTGCTTTTCACCCATCAGATACGGCACGAGCGGATGCATACCCGCCGTCGTAAACAGGACGGTCGGGTCGTTTTCGGGGATCAGGGAGGCGGAGGAGATGACCGCGTGTCCCTTGGACCGGAAAAAGTCCAGATAAAGCTTTCGCAATTCCTTTGCGGTTAATGAACGCATAAATCTATTTCCTTTCGTAAAATACGATCAAATTTTATTTTATGAAAAAGCAAGCGTTTTGTCAATGAAAAAAACCGCCCTGTTTTCACAGAGCGGTCGAAAATCTTTCATTCTGCCTCTGTATAGAGGATATCGTGGCTCAAAGGGGTATAGAAACGCTCGCGTACGCGGTCGGGATCGCACGTTTCACCTGTGATCCACATGAGCTTTGCGACCGCGGTTTCGGTTGTCATATCATACGCCTCAAGGATGTTCTGCTTCTTCAAGGCGTGTCCGACCTGATAGACGGTCAGATTGCTGCCCTCATTTTGCACTTGTGTGGTGATGACGATCAGTTTTCCGGCTTTTACGCCCTTGTCGATCGCTGCGCGGAAACAGCCGTTTGTACCTTCCGGCAGACCTCCAACGCCGAAACTCTCGATAATGACAGCATCATATCGGTCGAGCGCATAATTGAGCATGCCTGCATCCGAACCGGGAATCAGCTTGACAAGCCCGACGCTGCCGTTCAGCGTGTGTGAGAACTTTGCACGGTCGCGATAACCGAGATCGATGTAGTGCAGCACACGACCATCCTGAAGCACGGCAAGCTCAGGGTAATTGATACTCGCAAATGCGGAGAAACTCTTGCTGCGTACCTTCTTCGCACGGGTGCCGAGTATAACGCTTCCGTTGAACACGATCGAAACCCCGCAGGCACGGTCGTCGCAGGCATAGGTAAACGCGTCCAGCAGATTCTGTTTCGAATCGGTCACATCCATGCTGATCGGCTTTTGCGCACCGGTCAGCACGATCGGCTTTTTCGAGCGCCGCACAAGATAAGAAAGTGCGGCAGCGGTATACGCCATCGTGTCCGTACCGTGACTGACCACAAAGCCGTCGTACGAATCATAATACGATTCGATGCAGCCGGCAATCGTCAGCCAGTTTTCCGGCGTCATGTTCGTGCTGTCCACACTCATGAGCTGCATGCACTCAACGTCGCAGATCTCGCTGACGCGCGGAATGTAGTTCAAAAGCTGATTTGAGCCGAGTTTGGGTGCAAGTCCGTCGGCTGTCATTTCGGAGGCGATCGTGCCGCCCGTTCCAATCAATAATATCTTTTTCATGGTTCCAGTATAATCCTTTTTGTATGAAAAAGCAACGGGAAGATTCCGTGCTCATGCATAAAGAAAGACGACAGCACAGAAGGAGTAAAAGGATCATGGAACATAACAAAAACGGGACCGCGTATTGCGATCCCGTGTTTTGTTGGAGTTCAAAATTGTTCTTACAGACCGTAGCGCTTCTTGAAGCGATCTACTCGTCCGCCGCTGTCG